>NZ_LBNA01000051.1:0-169424 GCF_001005515.1 Acinetobacter sp. Ag2 | reverse complement strand
GCAATTAATTGATCCAATCCCCTCAGCACTCGTTCAGCTGGCAAAGAAAAATCAATCAATATATCCAGTGACTCACGGTTATAATCATCAATAACATTGTGAATTCGGTAACTGCGACCATCACTCAGTTGGTCATGCATAAAGTCCATTGACCACGATGCATTTGGTGTTGATGGTACTGTAAGCGGTTCAGGCTTTATTCGCTGAATGCGTTTGTTGGGTTTAATTCGTAGGTTAAGCTCAAGCTCCTTATAAATTCGATAAACACGTTTGTGGTTCCATGAGTAGCCTTTGACATTACGTAGGTACAAGAAGCAAAGCTGAAAGACCCAAGTCTTATTCTCGTTGGTGAGCTTCAGTAGCCAGTCTGCAATCATCTTATTTTGCTCATTTAATTGAGCTTTATAACGATAACAGGTTTGATTAAGTTGAAAGATGAAGCAAGATTTACTCACTGAAATCTTAAATTGTTCAACGGCTCGCTGAGCAAGAGATTTACGTTGTACAGGCTTTATAACTTCTTTGACAGTGCATCCTGAAGAATATCTGCTTTAAGACGTTCGTCAGCATACATACGTTTCAGACGAGCATTTTCAGCTTCTAATTCTTTAAGTCGTGTCATCATTGAAATATCCATACCTCCATATTTCGCTTTCCATTTATAAAATGTAGCGGAACTCATACCATGTTCACGGCATAAGTTAGGCACAGGTGTTCCTGATTCAGCTTGTTTTAAAATACTCATGATTAAGCTATCTGAATATTTAGATGTTTTCATAAAAAATCTCCTTGAACAGGATTATTCGATTTTCTACTTTTGAGTTCAATTATTTTGAGGGGGGATTACCAATCAATTAGATACGAGTTTAAATGTCATCACATGAACTTATAAACTTCACTTAAAAGGTTGAACATTTGGATGATACTGGTAGATAATCAATAAAATGACTAAACTACCAGTCATAAAATAATAATCTTATAAATTTTATCGAGTATTCAATAGTTTGTATTAAATGGATAGTTTTTTACTCTATTAAGACGATTTTTTAAAAAGTTTGGAAGGTGTGAATAGATGTGTCTTAATTTGATCTGCTTGAATTTTTCTAAAAATTGTTTGATAAGTATTAAATCTTGAAACACGTTTATCATCTGTATTTGAATAATCCATAACATTGTCTGTAAAACCTTGATGAAATCTCATTTCATTATCGTGAAATGTATGCAATAAGCCTAAGGTATGACTTAATTCATGTGCTATCACATCCATGTAGGGTGGGGCATCGGCAAATATAACGACAGATTTCCCCCATTCTGCATCTTTATTTTTATATACAGGATATAAGTCTGGTTCTCGTTTAAAAAGTCGAGTATCAGCCTCAAAACTCGCAGAACCTTCAATGACTGATCCTAGTTTAACTATTCTCATAACATTTTTCTTTAGAACAGGATCATAAACCATCTGATAAATAGGCTCATATCTCATTGCGATCGGTGCAAAAAAGACATATCTATGAGATTCATACAATGAATCTATGGGGAATAATTTAAAGTTTTTTCTCTCATATAATTTCAATAATTCTGCTTTAAATTTCTCACTATTATCCTCAACTAAATAAGTGACTTCTCCCTCTGCTGTATCTGTTTTATGATATTCATTCACTGGAACGTATAGCTGGTTTGGATCTCCAATTTTAGTTTCATCTTCAATTTTGATTTTATCTGACCACCATTTTTGTACAAATGCTTGAACTTCTGAATCATTTTCAGCAAGGAGATCTAAATCAAATACTTCTTTTCTATCCACATCTGAGATCATTAAACACTGGTTAAATATTCTATTTTTTAATTCCCACTCATAATTTTTCGGCTTTTCTAAAATTTTTCCATTTACTTTGACATCGACCATAACTAATTTAATCACATAGATTTCTTTATTCTTAGCGACTAAAAGCATCCCCACATTTTGTATTTTTCCAGACTTTTTTGCTTGTACCAGAATATATTCATTTTGGCTCAATGTGTCTCCTGAACAAATAATATTAATGGCTTTTTTCTTTTTATAAGAAAAACGTCTTTGTGTTGCTAACTGTTCTGCAATTCGACCAGAGTTGATAAAATTTGCCAGTGGTTCTTCAACCATTTGAGCTTGTTGATTTCTTCCAAAGGTTGAAATTTTTAGACATGGATTTGAAGATTTAAAAATTAGGATAGTGCCATCATCGGTTAAAGGACTTTTATCATCATCTGGACTTTGATGAATCTCTAAATCAAGATTGGCGCCTTGACTATTGATTTGATCGCTGCCTAATGTTCCAGGACAGTTTGTTGCAAAAATGGATAGCCAAGCGGGTAGATAAAGACCTTTATTAATAAATACGCCCCTACCACCATCAAATTGATGGTTAAGCATACGTCGTACAACATTATCATAATCTTTAATTACGGTATCTTTTTTATTTTCATCAGTATCGATAATTGTTAATGGATATATGTATTCATCACGAACCCAATCAAAACCAAATTCACCATTATAATCTGCTGCAACAGGCTCCCCAATTTTATAAGGACGTCTAAAGTGTACAAAGAAATTTCTTAAGCACGTTTGGCATACACTACCTTTTTCTGGACTTGATTCGATGCGCATCATTTTTATTATGACTCCGATGATGTAAGGCTTTTTATATTCATGTTAAACAAGATAGTAATTTAAAAAAAATTAAGTGAATAAGGTGTAAAAATTGTTTGTCATTTTGTTTTTAAGACAAACTTTAATGACCGCATTGATTCATATTTTATTCTGATATTCTCAATGGCATGGGCATTTGCTATTCTTCCAGTTTTTTATTCTATTATGGATGTTCTCATACATACATTGAACTTTAAGCTAGGTGATAAAAGGTGAGAGAATGTTCATTAAACATCTGACTTAGGAGAATCGGCGGTTGAGAATAACGATCTACAAAAAGAATCGAATAAACTTAATTTGCCAAAACCTTATCATGCTAAGATATTGAAAATACATAGCAATCTAAGCTTATGCGCGCTTTTCCTATCCAATACAGACTGAGTGGATTTTATTTTTGGTATTATTCAATTGTCGGAACTTTTTTACCGTATTGGAGTTTATATCTTCAAGATCAAGGATTTAACTATAAAGAAATAGGCTTGTTATCTTCCATTGCGATATTAACACGAATATTTGCGCCTTTTATCTGGGGATTTATTGCAGATAAAACAGGGAAGCGAATGCTTCTAGTCCGCATTGCAACATGGATGGAAGCGACAATTTGGTTTCTGATTTTTATTATTCCCAATAATATGCAATCAATTGCGTTGCTTATGCTGATCTTTAGCTTTTTTCAAAATGCAATTCTCGCACAATTCGAAGGAGTGACTTTATTTTGGCTTGGAAATAAACATACAACAGAATATGGGAAAATAAGAAAGTGGGGGTCTATTGGATTTATTGTAGGTGTATTTAGTATAGGGGCTATACTTGACGTTATTGATGTTAAATATTTACCTATCATGCTGTTATGTATCGCATTTAGTGCTTTTATTTGGTCATTTTCAATTAAAGAACCGAGTTCTGCTCCAAGTGCCCAAAAAATACTAGAACCTTTATTGCCGATCATTAAAAGACCTGTTGTGCTCGCATTCTTTACAATTGAATTTATTATGCTTTTTGCACAAGCACCATTTTACAGCTTTTATAGTAATTACTTAAAACTCGCTGGATTTAATACCACACAAATTGGCTTTTTGTGGGCTGTTGGCGTCATTGCTGAAATTATGATGTTTAATTATGCCAATTTTTTTCTTAGTCGCTTTTCATGGCGAAGTTTAGTGGCTTTATGTTTGGTCATGACCAGTATTCGTTTTATATTAGCTGGTCTATTCTCCGAAAGTTTCTTGCTTCAATTCATTTCGCAGAGCTTTCATGCCTTCAGCTTTGGGCTATTTCATATCATAGCAATGCGAGTCATTCTACAAAACTTTGCTGCACAGCAACAAGGCAGAGGGCAAGCTTTATATAGCACAATGTGGGGACTTGGTGTTGCTTCAGGAAGTATTCTGGCTGGGCATTATTGGGAACAATTAACAGGAGCATATATTTTTATTATTGCAGGGCTGTCAGCCTTGTTTGGATTATTGTTGATTCAATTCTTACCTAAAACTTTGCAAGCGACATCAAAGTGAATGAATCTCTTTTATAATAAAGAGAACCATTCACTTAAAATGTTAGCCAAGTAAATGTACAATGATGTTAGCCATAAAAGGTCCAACCAATACCATAAAAATACCTGCTAAAACCATAGTTAAACTTGCGATAACACCTTCATCTTTGTGACGCATATATGCTTTACTGGCACCAAATCCATGCGCTGCATTGCCTAAAGAAGCGCCTTGAGCGAAACTTGATTTAAGCTTTAAGCAACCTAAAACCAAATCTCCAATCAGCATACCTGTAACCCCAGTGATCATGGTAAATAAAATCACCAGTTCAACTGAACCTCCGATATGAGTACTCAGTTCCATGGCAAATGGTGTGGAAATTGACCGCGCCATTAAACTATAGGTGGTCGTTTGATCGAAGTTAAATAACTTGGCTAGATAAAAAGCACTGATCATTCCTGCAAGCATTCCTATGACAACACCCATCGAAATCGAAATAAGATGTGCCTTGATAATCTGGCGATATTCAAAAATTGGAATCGCAAAAGCCACAGTTGCAGGTCCAAGCATCCAGATAATCCATTGACTATCCAGCATATAGGCATCATAAGAAATATGAGTAGTCAGTAAAATCGTAATTAAAACAATGGGAACAAGTATTGCGGGTGATAAAACAAGATATGGAAACTTTTGATAAAGTCTTTTAACCAATATATAAGCAACCAATGTTAGTACAACACAAAAAATTGAAATAATGGACATTATTTATCTCCATGAACCAGTTGTGTTGTTTTAACTGTGGCTCGCTGGCTTAGTTTTTTCTCTAACTTAAAGCCAAGATGAACACTATATGCAGTGAAGATCATCACGCAAATTGTGCCTAATACAACGACGACAATAAGTTGCCATCCTTCAGTCATAAATAAGTCTTTGTATCGCATCAAACCGATAAAACATGGGATAAAAAATAGGACCAATTCACCTAATATAAAATCTGAACCTGATTTGATCCAATTCAATTTAAATATACCTGTCATTAATCCAAATAAAACCATAAACAAACCAATAACAGCCGCAGAGATTGGCAAATTAAATTGTTTTTGAATTATTGAACCCATCCACCAAATCAAGATTAAAAGCCCAATTTGTAAGATGACTTTGTAAATTGATGAGAATGAATGGTGTTGAGTATGTGTAGACATTTACAGGCAGATATTTTCAAGAGATGTGTTATTTTAGTTGCAAATATTGCAGCATATTATGAATAATTAAACCATAATTATGCGTATTTGGAATAATTAATGGATATCAAAAACCTTAAAATTTTTGTGGAAATCGTTCATTGTGAAAGCTTTACGCTTGCTGCTGACCGACTGTTTATGACTCAACCAACAATTAGTAAATCAATCAAACATTTAGAAGAAGAACTTGGCACGGCATTATTTAAAAAGGGAGAAGCTGGCAGAAAAAGGGAAGTCGTACTTACCTATATTGGTGAATTAATTTATCAACATGCTTTAAATATTTTAAGTGAACAAAAACTAATTTTTGATAATATTGATCAGGTTCAAGATTTAAAAAAAGGTAAATTAACCATAGGCTTGCCACCATTAGGTTCAGTTTTACTCAGCCCATTGATTGCCTTATTTCATCAAAATTATCCAGATATTCAACTGAAATTTCTTGAGGTTGGAGCCAATGCAATTGAAGAAGCAATTGCAGCAAAAAGCATTGATGTAGGCATTTTATTGGGAAATTTAAGACCAAGTTTTGCTGCAATTCCTGTTATAGATTCGCCAATGTGTCTATTGGCTAAGAAAAGTTCACACTGGAGTCAAAAAAATACTGTGAATCTAAATGAACTTAAAGAAGAAAAATTTTTACTTTATGCTGATTCATTTACTTTAAACAAAATGATTATTCAGGCTGCGAACTCCGTAGGTTTTGAACCCAAAGTTGTTTGTAAAAGCAGTCAATGGGACTTTATTACCAAAATGGTAGAATTCAATATGGGGATTGCAATTTTACCTAAAATTTACTGTGACCAGTTAGATCCGCAAAAGTTTTGCTCAGCCATACTCAATGAACCTAAATTACATTGGACACTGAGTATGGCTTGGAATATTACAGTAGCGATGAGTCCTGCAACCAAAGCATGGTTGAATATCGTTGAAATGAACCGGGAGAAAATTCATTTTTAATGGGGCATATTTTACGTTAGGTTATACGACGTATTGATTTTCAATGGTTCAAACAAATTTTAGGTGTGGTATGCAATTTACATTAAAAGAATTAAATCAAATTTATTTATTTTTACTTAATCGTCCTGAAGATTCGGCTGTTAAGTTGATGAAGAAGATCGAGTCCAAATATAAGTTTTGTTGGATGTGTAAGGAGTTGGTGTTGCCAGAAAAATTTGAAGCTCATGAACAAGCACATTTAAAGCGTTTTAGTAAATAAATAAGAACCATGTATATCAAATCTTTAATACATGTAATTTCGCATAATGTATATTATGTTAAATAAAATATCTAAGACTGTAGCCTACACAACACTGTTGTTGCCGAATATCCTAGCAAATCTGCTTAGCTGGTTTTAATGAAATAGAATATTGTTAAACTTTTAAGATGAATAATTCAGTAAAAATCTCTCTATATCATCAATCATTCGCTCTACATCTTCTTTCGTGAATTGATCATAATCTCCATGGGCTGCATTATTTCTTATATCAGCTAAGGCTGTAATTTGTTTTTGTTGGAGTTTGTTATAAACTCCTGCTTTGGCTAGATCATCGTTTAACTGAGTCAATTTTCTTCTTTGAATATCTATATTATTGTTCAAACACAGCTCTTTTACAGCTGTTTCCAAAACCACACCTGCAATTACAGCAGCAGCATTCTTATATCCGCTATCTAAAAGCGATTTAGCTTGCTCAAGCTCACTATCAAAAACTTCAGCTTGAATTATCTGTTTAAAGGAAACTAAAAAACCATTTTTAAAATCATCATAAGTAGCTACCAAAATAGGAAGTAACCGTTTAATTACTCTAGGGTTTGTATCAAAATTTTGAACCTCTTCTGCTAAAGAAAACTCTTTGCAATAGACAGAATTTTCACCGCAAGATAAAGTGAGTAGGCTTTTTACTTTTACTTTCCATTGTAGGTATTGTGCATTCCCATCTTCCCCAAGATCTTCATAATCTCCTGAATATTCAGAATATTTTTTTCTTATTAAAGATTTTATTGACTCAGCTTCTTCAATCAATTGCTCATAACGGTTTAATATCTTTTGACTCATATTTACTCAAGTATTAGTATTTTAAATAAAATTAATAGTTATTATACTATTTACTAACATTTTTTATAGAGATAAGATTTGATCATTTCATTTGCTTGTATGTCTAATAATTCATCAGCTACCCAAAATACAAAAGACTGATCTTGGACAAACACTTTTTTCTTTATATATGTTGTCACCAAGTTAGATGAAGCATTCTTCACTTTAAAAGATTTTTTATAATTTACTTTTCCAAGCAGCTTACTGCCATTCCAAGGTCCACCGATACAAAAGTTCATAGTATTTTTTATCAATTATTCACGTAATAAATGTAAGGTATTTTGTTTAATTTTCAACTAATACTTTGGTCTAAGTATCCAATAAACCTCTGAAAAGAGGTTTATTTATTTCATATTTTAAGGAATAGAAAATTTAAGCGGCTGTTCCTTTTGCTGTAAAGGTATATTATTTTGCTTTAAAATTTGCTTTTGGTAGTCTTGCTCTGAAATCACTCCCCTATTTCTTGCCTGTTGAATAGATTTTAATTGTTGCTCATAAGTATGTGCGTTCAAAGCCTGAGTATCATTGTTTTTAAGTAGATATTGAGATCTTTCAAATGGACTCATATTTGAAGTATTGGCACGATTTTCATTTATTCGGAGTACATTTACATCACGTTGATTGATCTGATCTTTTTCTTGCTGTCTTGAAAGCTCAAAAAAATCAACTTGGTTATGATTGTTATTTTCATGTTGCGTTTCATTTTGCAGAAACACATAAGACTGAGGCTTCTTAAAGATATCTTCAGCACTATACACTGAACATGCAATTATTGATGTTATTAAGGTAGTTAAGAGTTTGTTCATCATAAATGTAAAATTTCAAATAAAAAAAGCAATTTTTATATTTTATAATGGCGTTATCATATTTTCAAAGCTTAAAAAAATTAATTTGAATAACAATTATTTGTCTAAATTTATCACAGATTTAGACTGCATAAAAACTCACACTGAGTGAGTTTTTATTTGTTGAATTTTCATTAATCATAGAAAATTATCATGGATACTGATTAAAAATAATCTAAAGCTAACACCAAAAATAATAGAATAATGGATAAAATTAAATATGTATTGATGTTATGAAAGCTCTTAAGATAGTCTAACATTCGTTATCTCCCATAAGAATTTAATAAAATGCTACACGGGTGATCATTTTTTAAAAGTTCAGGAAAACAAAACTAGACAAAAAAATACTCAATGAAATTCACTAATCGACTGATGAAACATTCATATAGATGTGATTGATAACTATGCTAACTTACAGCACTTTATTTTTACTGAAAAAACAACAACTTGATCAAATGTTTATTCTAGAGTGCATTAACTAATCACCATTAAACGATAAATTTAAATTCAAATTTTCCTTGATAATCAATTTGATCCAAATAATCTTTAATTTCATGAGCGATATTTCTAAATACTTCTAAAACATCGCTGGGTGGATCTATTAGTACTTCAATCTTAAAATTTTCATCATCTTTTTTTGTATGGTGTATATAAGTACCATCACAACTCATTTTTAACGTCAGATAATTTTCAATTGTGTCAGTAAACTGTTGTGTGACTAACTCAATTTTTGAAAACTTGTGCATTTGTGTTCTTTCCTCAATCTTATTTCGCGATCTGATAAAGAATCTCGTCTAGAGTCCTTTTGGGTTATAAGATCGATCTGTTATAGAGACGATGGCGCTTAAGCTACGAGTCTCTATATCGTATTTTTTAGATATATTAATTTAAAATTAGCTAAATAATCAAATTAAAATTTTAAAAGAATTATACTAATTTGAGATTTTGTATGACTTAATCAGCATTTTGTTCGTTTTTTTCTATTTAATTCTTATTTTTAATCTATATTGATGAAACCAAATTAACTGATTGAAAGCTGTAATTATTATTAAATTTAACCATCTGAGTAACAATCAAGTATTCGATGATTTAAAAATTTTTTCAACAATATGCTCATGCGTAGGGATGAGCCCAGCTTTTAATCCAAGGGGTTTAAACACTTTATCAACAACAGATTGAGTAAGTTTTCCTTTATCTTGCTCGATATCGCTCAGTGTACGTCGACTAATACCGACCAGTGTTGCATATTGTTCTTGTGACATACTTAATAGATTTTTCCGAAGATAAGCCAACAATTGCCCCATGCTTATTTCATTCATTAAGTACTTTGTATACAAATCAATCAGAACTTGCTGGCGATCTTGTGGTTGTTTTTTAATATTCATAAAAGTTCCCATCGCTTTAATTTAGCTTCAATGTAGTCGAATGAGAGTACAGGCATTTCAATGATCTGTTTGGGTATGCCCTTGTCTATTAATCTTTGTTTGAGTCCAAGCAATTTATTCGCCAATGATTTCAGCGTCTCTAAAGATATATTAGGATCACACCACGGCGCCAATTTCTGTGAAATTTGAATCCATTGGTATTCACCACCTTCTTCATAAGGACTTCCCCATGTTGTTGATCTAATCACATGCTCTGGGTCTGCTTTCATAGGAGCAAAATCATAAATCGGAGAAAGAAAAACATTTCCAGTCTTTTTTAAAAATGAAGTATTACGCCCATGATTATCTGAATTACCAAAAATGATATTAAGTAAATCTCGTTGTAGCCATTCGCAAACAAATTGAGTCGAATTAAACTTAGTATCTATGGTTTTAAGTAAAATACAAAGACTGTCAATCACTTCAAAATGATTAAGATGACTCCCTGCTGACTTATTTAAAATTGAATACACTGATTCGAGTCCATATCGATGCCATCGTTGATCACACCATTCAGTATCAAATCTTGGCAACCACAATGAAGGATACCTTTCACCTTCAATAAGCCGCATATTGGCAGTATCAATTGTACTAAAACCCAGTTCATTCAATTCACGGTAATAATAATATTCAGCTCTTAGAATGTTACAGTCAATTTCACTGCGATTATTTCTCGGAAATTTAACCAAGTAATGCTGATCAGGAGTATCAAAGCTTTGTTGATAAGTATCAATCCAGACTTTTTGATCCGCTGTGTAACGCACAAGCAGTTTTGGTGCTTCACCACCTGCACCGGTTGCTCCCCCGCTGATAGCTCCCATTTGCTGTGCATACTCTAAAAAATCTGCATTACGATCAGCAACATCTGCCGTACTAAATTTGCGTAAATGTAAAGTAGACTCAGGATTTATGGGAGGAATTGATTCTTTAATTCGTAGATTTCCAACAGGTGCAATCACTCCTTTTTCTAATAAAATACTGTCTTGTTCTGCATGTGAGAATTTTTGTAAGTTGAGATAGTTAATCCAATAACGTCGTGCAGCACCTGAAGGAATAATATCATCTAAAAAGCCAAACCATGTTTTGGCTTCATGTTTAATAATCAGTTGCACTGGAAGCGATAAACTACAAGCATGTTCATCCCTTTTGTCTAAATATGAAATGGCGTATTCAATTTGGTACTCTAGTTCACAGGGACTCGCCGATCCCTTTTCAGGATCTAATATTTTAAGTTCTGCTATATCTAACCAGTGCGTATCAAATAATGCCTGTATTGTAAATTTCTTCATAAATAGAAATGAGCAGTTATTTGCTCAAAATTAGCATGAAAAATAATAAATGTGAATATATTTGCTCATTTCTGCGAATTTAAAATATTTTTGTGCAAATTTTTGCTCAAAGCTACGCTTAAATACCACTATTATTTTTTGAACTTAGCCCCATAATTTCAAACTAATCTTGTGGGTGAAGTACATCCAAAGACACTTTAATTCGATCTAATACCACAGTTGTTTTAAACCATTCAACATTCGAGTTGCAATGAAATAGCTCATCACACAGTGCTTGAAATCGACTCATACTAGGAACAAGAAGGATTAAGATAAAATCAGCGTCACCTGTCACATAGTAGCATTGTTGTACTTCTGGTCTAGAAAAGCTTTGTTTTAATAGATCAAGATCAGCTATATGGGTTTTATTGACACGAACCTCGACCATAATCGTGATCACTTGATTGAGCTTATCGGGATCTAAAATTGCGGTATGTCCAGTAATATAGCCATGCTCTCGTAATTTCTGAATACGGCGCTGTACAGATGCAGTGGATAAATGTACAGCATCTGCCAACTCACGTAAGGGCGTTAAGCAGTCCTTTTGCAAGTGCATGAGTAATGCATAATCAAACTTGTCTAAGATCATATCAATTGATTGAATATCGTGAGAAATTTTCTCATTTATAATAAAAATTTTCAGCAAATTTATCAATCAAGCTGCAATAAAATATCGTTTTCCTTTCAAATCGCTCACTCAGATGTCACATCAATCCAATACCGCTTTAGGTATCATCCTCAATGTCATCGCTTCAATACTGTTTGCAATTATGTTTGCCTACACCGCATTATTGGGTGCATTAGAGGGAAATGAAATATATGGTTGGCGAATTTTACTTACCTTACCCTGTTTGACACTTTTCATCATTGCTCAGGGAAATTGGTCACAGGTCAGACAGATTTATGAGCGCTTATATAAAGAACGTTTTTTTATATTCACTCGTCTGATTTCTTCATTTCTAATTGGATTACAACTTTGGTTATTTATGTGGGCACCACGTAATGGTTACGGATTAGATGTTTCCCTCGGTTACTTTATGATGCCCATCATAATGGTTATTTTGGGAAGAGTTGCGTTTAAAGATAAAATATCAGCTTGGCAAAAATTATCCTGTCTTTTTGCAATATTCGGCGTGATTCATATGTTGTTTGTATCAACAACCCTTACATGGCCAACACTACTGATTTGTTTGGGCTACCCAATTTATTTTTGGCTAAGGCAGAAAACCAATACCAATAATATTGGCGGCGTTTGGTTCGATATGATACTCAGTCTGCCTTTGAGTATTTTCTTTATTCTCAAAGGTGGTGTTTTAACAGGTACTTTAGGCTCGCCTTCTTATACACTGTCATTAATTTTAGGGCTAGGTTTAATCAGCGCACTCGCATTAGGATTTCAGTCTCTTTCAGCACCACACTTGAATTTGAGTTTATTTGGACTTTTGGTCTATGTTGAACCTGTTTTGCTATTTATTGTTGCAATCATATTCGGTGAGACAATTCATGCAACTGAATTGCCAACCTATATCGCGGTTTGGATGGCAGTCTGTGTATTGGTTATTGAAGGTCTCATAAGTCTAAAGAAAAAAAGCAGTACTCAAGTATAATTTATATATTCGTCATTTTGCTATTGAGATTGTTAAGTTCGTTCAGGCTCATTTTTTATAGTAGAACCCATCTGCTGAATCTACAGGATTCAGCAAATGCTTAGCTGTATAAGTCTATCTTTACAAGTTGTTGATTACAGCATCCAATCAATTAAATTGGGGCTTTCTTTTTTCCATAAAAGCAGCCACACCTTCTTTATAATTGTCTGAATGTCCGGCAATACGCTGAAATTGACGTTCTAGTTGCAATTGATCCGCTAAAGTATTCTGTGGTGCATGATTCAATGCTTGTTTAATCAGTGAAATTGAACTGCTGGGTTGGTTTGCTAATCTTTCGGCAAGTTCAATGACATTCTGCTCGAAAGCTTCATCCTCATAAACCTCCCAAATCAAGCCCCAATTTAAAGCCTGCTGTGCAGATAATTGATCGCCTAACATCGCCAAACCTTTGGCTCTGGCTAATCCGACTAGATGGGGTAAATGCCAAGTTCCCCCTGCATCAGGAACCAACCCAACTTTGCAAAATGACTGTATGAACTTCGCTGACTGCTTGGCCACCACCATATCGCAGGACAAAGCCAGATTTGCGCCTGCTCCAGCAGCTACCCCATTTACCGCAGCAATGACAGGTTTGGACATCTGAGTAATTTTTAAGATCAGAGGATTATAAAATTTTTCCAAGGCTGCGCCTGCATCATAGTCTGGGGCACTAATCACCTCATTATTTCTTGTTGTTAAATCCTGTCCTGCACAAAATCCTTTACCTGCTCCTGAAATCACGATGGTGTGGATATCTTGACTAAAGGACCATTGGTCTAACATTAAAATAATTTCTTGATGCATCTGTTCGTTAAAACTATTTAGTACTTCTGGTCGGTTTAAAGTTAAGTAACCTACTTTATTGTGCTGACGAACTAAAATATGTTGGAAATTCATTGATCTCTACCCATTCAAATATATATGACGTAATTTTGCTTAAAATGCAAAATCATCAGGATCGAGTTGCATAACGGCTTTCGCACCTGATTGGATCGAAGCAGCATGGCTTTTGGTACGATGAAGTAGTTTTTCAAAGAAAAATTGAGCAGTGGCTAATTTGGCACGATAAAATTTTTCTTCTTGTGTTCCATCATTTAACTTTTGCTCTGCAACTTGCGCCATACGAGCCCAAAGGTAAGCAAATACGACATAGCTTGAAAAGTACAGATAATCGACTGAGGCAGCACCAATTTCTTCTGGATTTTGCTGGGCTTGAATCGAGATATGCTGGGTGATGGACAACCATTGTTGTTTCAATTCAGTCAAAGTTGTTATATAGGTTACAAGTGCAGGATTTGATTGATGGGTTGCAATAAAATGATCAATCAGATCAATCATATTGTTTAACAGTTTTCCTTCAGACTTTAATACTTTGCGTGCCAATAAGTCTAAAGATTGAATCTCTGTTGTACCTTCATACAAAGTAGAAATACGTGCATCACGAGCAATTTGTTCCATGCCATGTTCGACAATAAATCCATGTCCACCAAAGATCTGTACACCATGTTTAGCAGACTCATTACCAGACTCGGTTAAAAAAGCTTTGGCAATAGGCGTCAATAAAGCCAGTAATTCATCTGAGTGTATCTTTTGCTCTGGATTGTGAGTGTTTTCAACAATATCGACATGTTGCGCTAAGAAATATGCCAGTGCACGCCCTCCTTCAGAAAATGCTTTTTGAGTCATTAACATTGAACGTACTGCAGGATGTACGATGATCGGATCCGCATTTTTTTCTGGGTATCTTGCACCAGTCAAAGCACGCATGGCTAAACGTTCCTGGGCGTAGTTCAAGGCACCTTGAAATGAAATTTCAGAGGCTGCAAGTCCTTGTACTGCCGTACCAATACGTGCGGTATTCATAAAGGTGAACATGCAATTTAAACCTCGGTTTTCAGGTCCAATTAAAAAACCTTTTGCACCATCAAAATTCAACACACAGGTTGCATTACCATGAATTCCCATTTTATGTTCAATCGCACTACAAACGACTTTATTTCGATCTTGAAGATTGCCAGAATCATCTATATTAAATTTGGGTACGATAAATAGTGAAATTCCCTTCGTTCCAGCGGGTGCTTGAGGAAGGCGAGCGAGGACGATATGGACAATGTTTTCTGCCAAATCATGTTCCCCAGCAGATATAAAGATTTTCTCGCCAGTAATGGCATAACTTCCATCCGCATTCTGTTCAGCTTTTGTGCGAATCAATCCCAAATCTGAGCCAGCATGTGACTCGGTTAGGCACATGGTTCCAGTCCAAATTCCACTGATCAATTTGGATAAGTAGATTTGCTTCTGTTGTTCTGTTCCATGATGCTCAATCGTACGCATTGCGCCATGCGATAAGCCTGGATACATTGCCCAAGCCCAATTCGCACCACATAACATTTCTGAAATTGCAATCCTTAATAACGTAGGTAAACCTTGTCCACCGTATTCAGGATCAGCTGTAAGTGAGGTAAATCCTAACGCTGTATATTTTTGATAAGCCTCTTTAAAGCCTTTCGGTGTTGTTACTTTGCCATGATCAAATTGGCAACCTTGCTGATCGCCATTTTGATTGATAGGTGCAAGTTCATTTTCACAAAAGTCTGCACCAGCCTGTAAATATTGGTTGATCAATTCACGACTCAGTTCATTCTGATCATTCAAAAATTGCTGATAAGTTTCTTCTGTATTCAACATTTCATGAAGTACAAACTGCATATCACGTAATGGTGCTTTATATAAAGGCATACGTTATTCCTTTTTCAATTGCGCTTCCTATGCTATAGGGAAAAGCGGTTTCCTTTGAATGAACTTTATTCTCGAATGAATTAAAAATATCAAATAAATTCCATATTGAAAAATTTATTTTCATTATTTTGGTGTTAAATCAACTTTTTAACTAGCTGTATATTTTTAGACATCCATTAATTCATTGTATATAAATAGTTTATTTAAATTTTAAATTAAAATTGCTTTAATAATATTATAAATTTAATTTTGTATTGCAAAATAATATTCCGTAAATTTGAAATTTATAGTATGTTAATGCTATCGCTTAACATTGCAAGGAAGATTTATGGATAGCCCTCAATACACTGGTCTTGAGTTCCTAACTGCTTTAAAGAATGGAGAAATTTCAGCATCTCCGATGGCACATATCATTCCGATGCAGTTAGTTGAAGTTGCCAAAGGAAAAGCAACGTATAAGGTTACGCCAAGTCAAGCTCATCGAAATATACAAGGGACAATCCATGGTGGCTTTTGTGCAACCGCATTAGATACAGCAACAGGAAGTGCCGCCCATACCTTACTTGAACATGGCGTTGGTTATGGCACGATAGACCTGAACGTAAAAATGATTCGCCCCATGCAAATAGATACAACCTATTATGCACAAGCAGAATTGATTAATGCAGGACGTAATATCATCACCACTGAAGGAAAAATTATCGATGACCATGGCAAAATTTATGCATTTGCAACAGCAACATTGATGGTCATACGTAAGTAAGGCTTTAAATAAATAACTTAAGTAGCATTTGCTTTAAGCTCCTGGTGGAGCTTAATTTTTGATCTGTTGTTTTTTCATCGTGTAAAAGTCAATCCGGTCTATCGTCAAGCTCACTAATGCCATAGTAAAGCCCAATATCACACATGCCACCCATCCCCAATGTTTCCAAGCATAAACCGCGACAAAAGAACCTAATGCAGCACCGCCAAAATACAAGGTCATATAGATAGAATTAATCCGAGAACGTGCCTGTGCCGAAATGCGATAGACCAAATTCTGATTGAGAACATGAAATGCAGATAAGCCAAAATAAGCTAAAACGACGCCAAATGCATAAGCAAATAAAGAGCGTTGTGCAAAAAATAGAGGAATCCATGCAATCAACAGCAACGACATACAAATGATAGCAACTTTATTCTCTAAGCCTTTGGCGATTTGTTTTCCAGCCCAAGGTGTCGCGAAAACTCCTGCTAAACCCACTATGCCAAATAAACCAATTTGAAAATCGTTAAAATGATAAGGTGCATTGGCAAGAATAAACGTCATGGTGGTAAAGATCAGCGCTAAAATACCAAAACCAATCCCACCCGCTATGCCACGGCGAATTAAATGCGGTTGGTCAACAGCCAAAGTAAATAATGAGCGATAAATCTGTGAAACAGTGAGTTGATGTGACTTTCGAGCAACAGGTAACTTGATCCACATTACCATAGCAAAAGCTAAAATGACGATGCCACTTAGTAAATATACGGCATGCCAAGACCACATAGTGGATAGTAGACCTGCGATTGATCGTGCCAATAGAATACCGAGAAACAATCCACTCATTAGTGTTCCAACCACCTGAGGGCTTTTTTTCGGACTAGCTAGACCTGCTGCAAAGGGAACCAACACTTGTGTGGTGATTGAGAAAAAGGTCGCCAAAAAGGTAAAGCTATACAATGTGTGTAAGGATTGACTGAAAGAGAGTCCAATTTGTGCAAAACCTGTGCAACACATTAGCAAACAAATGTAGCTCCGTTTTTCAAAGAAATCACCAAGTGGTACTAAAACGAATAGACCAACTGCATAAGAGAGTTGACCGATAACAATAGTGAATGCGACTTGTTCAACATGAACCTGCAAGGCATTGGCAATGGAATAAATCAAAGGCTGATTATAATAGTTTGAACCTGCACAAATTCCACAAGCAATAGCCATGATGAAAATAAAGCTTTTTGACAAGATTTGTGTTGTTTCAGGTCGAACTACACTTTGCATTGCCTTAACCTCACCTGTAGTTAAAATTTATACATCGACACAAAATTAATGCGAGACACATCCGCTGTTCTTCCATCAAACACTTCCCGTTTGCCTTGGTGATATTCCATGCCAATATCAATTTGTTCCGCAGGCGAATAGAACAGGTTTGCTGCATAATCTGTCAGACGTTTGTTTGCATCAGGGTTAAGTTTTGCATAGGCTGAATCATCATCAAAAGCAAAAATAGAGGCTGACAAATTGGCACGCCATTGTGGATTAAATTTATAGGAATAGCCGACATTTAAACTATTGAGCTTATTCATCAGTAATTCATTTTTTTCTGTATTTAACGAAAAATCACCTGCTGCACTCAAGTTAGTCGCATTTGTCAAACCACTCTGGGTGGTGTAAGGCATGAATTTTTGATCACCTACAATATATTGATAATTGGCTTGGAGGGATTGTTGTGGTGTCAGTTGGTATTTTAATCCAGCACCGAGTCCCCAACTTAGTTTCTTGACCGTATCTTTTGCGACATCGACAGACTTTTCATTGATAAAACCTTGAGCTAAAGCAGTCAAAGCTCCTTGTTTAACCGTATAGCGACTGGTCAATGTCGGGAATGCTGAAACTCGAGATCCTGTATATTCCAATGCAACTTTTAAATCACTATTTCCATTTACTTTCCAATCGTAACGCACTTGAGGCGTACGGGTATAGGATGTTCCCATAAACTGAGTATAGTCCACGGATTCTGTTCGAGTTTCCATATTTGACATCAATGACCAAGTTTGACCAAAGGTCCAGTCTTTATACGTAAAGAAGGCATGACGAATACGGAACTTACCATCACCTGTCCCCATATTTGAACTGTCAAAAAAATCTGCTTCAATATTTCCTGTAACAGCTTTATCTGGACTATTGAAGTACACGCCTATTCGACTGGCATTGATCATGGCATCCGAACGAGCATGATCAGAACGTTTGTCACTTTCAAATGGGGTGCGGTTCAAACTATTTGTGGTTCTTCCCCCAGTGTCGGGTGAAGACTTGAAATCAACTGCTGCATCCAGTCGAGCAATCCCATAGACTTTGACATTATCTGTCCATGTCACCCACGAAGGTGCGATGGGTTTTGAGCTTTCACTGGTCTTATTTTTTTCTACATTTTCTTCAATTTTTGCTTGTTGGACCTGCAAATTATTTTGCGCACTTTTTTGGACTTCCAGTTCTGCTTTCAGTTTTTGCAACTCAGCTTCTAATACATTAATTCGTTGTTCTGCTGTGTTCGGAGAATTTGCAAAAATAGTCCCTGAAGCCACAGCACAAGCTGTAGCCAAAATTAATTTTTTCATCTTTTAATCCTTAAAGAAGCGTTTTTCCATATGGGTCAATTAATTGACACGGGCATCTATCAGTGGGCAACCCGTTAGTGCTTGTAATTCATCAAAACTCAGCCCTTGAACAACTTCTGTGACATAAGCCTTGTGATCTTTCAGTTCGATAATGCATAAATCGGTGTATATACGATTGACACATTGTTCTCCAGTCATTGGATAGCTGAGTGTATTGACGATTTTTGCTTCGCCATGTTTGGTCACATGTTCCATATAGACATAAATTGATTTTGCACCCACCGCCAAATCCATCGCACCACCGACTGCTGGTACATCATCAACTTTTCCTGTATGCCAATTGGCAAGATCGCCATTCACCGCAACCTGAAATGCACCAATCACACAAATATCAAGATGACCACCACGCATAATGTCAAAGGAATCACCATGATGCATGAAACAGCCACCATCCAATAATGTGACTAACTCCTTTCCTGCATTGACTAAGTCTTGATCTTCTTCGCCTGCTTTTGGCGGAGACCCAAAAGCCAAAACCCCATTTTCTGAATGTAGGAAGATTTCTTTATCTTGAGGTAAATACTTGGCCACGTTGGTCGGTAAGCCAATACCTAAATTGACATAAGAACCTTCGGGAATATCCAAAGCAATCAATTGAGCGATATCTTCACGTGAACGTTTTTGAATTGACATTAGATATCTCCTACTTTAACGACATGCTGTACAAAAATTCCGGGGGTAATAATGCATTCAGGATCAAGACTACCTAACTCAACAGTATGATTGACTTGAACAATTGTCGTTTTTGCAGCCTTTGCCATGATCGGACCAAAGTTTCGTGCAGCTTTACGATAAGTTAAATTGCCCCAACGATCTGCTTGGTCTGCATAAATCAAAGCAAAATCAGCTTCTAGTGGATACTCAAGTACATAGTTTCGACCACGAATCGTTCTGGTTTCTTTACCTTCAGCGACTTTTGTGCCATAGCCTGTAGGCGTGAATATTGCACCAAGACCTGCACCTGCCGCCTGTATCCGACATGCTAAATTACCTTGAGGCACCAGTTCCAATTCAATTTTTCCTGCACGATATAAATCTTGAAAAACGCTAGAACCGGCTGACTTTGGAAAAGAGCAGATCATTTTTCTGACACAACCTGCAATGATAAGTTGGGTTAAACCACGATCACCAGAAGCAGCATTGTTATTCACGATGGTTAGCTCTTTTTTACCTAAATCAATCAAGGCTTCAATGAGTTCTGCTGGCTGACCTGTGACACCAAAACCACTGGTCATGATGGTTGCACCATCGGGAATTGCCTTTAAAATGGGTTCAATATCACTGGTGATTTTATTGATCATTTCCCTTGTCCCTGTATATGCTTGAATTCAACTGGCAGCTTAAACATCACTCTGCCTTCTGTGGATTAAATAGTCTGTCTTTGATAAATAACAATGGAATTACCCCACAGATAAAGTAAGCGCCTGCCATGACTAACAGTCCTAAGCCAATCGAACCATTTTGTGACAGAAAACCAATCGTGAGTGGTGAAAAAATCGAAAGCACTTTACCAATGTTATATGCACCGCCAACAGCAGAACCGCGGATGGAGGTAGGAAAGCTTTCCGTCATATAAGTGGCATTAATGGCATACGGTATGCCGTATAAGAAACCAAAGAACAACATGAGCCATAGAATATTTGCTGGCGTATTCAGATAAACAATCACGGGAATAAACAGCGCAGTACCAATTGTCCCAAAGGCAAATACAGCACGGCGACCCAATTTATCGGCAATAATTCCTGCAATGATCTTAGCGAACATCATGATCAAGAAAGTACCTACCATATACATGGCCATTTCTTTGAACTTGATTCCTAGATCCGACTCTAAATAGGCAGGCAACCAATTACTTACGCCGTAGTAGCCAAATTGCAAAGCACCTGTACTGAGAATCCACAATACAAACATAGTGCCATGTTTTTTATCACGCAAGATTTCCCAATATGGATTTTGACGTTTAACCGTTTGTGTACTTTGAGGCGTAGCCAGCATTTTTAATTGGCGTGCTTTTTTCCATGACTCTGGCTCAGGAACAATAAAATGCATCAGTACAGATAATATAATCGGTGTAATAGCGAGCCAGTAAAGAAAGCGCCAACCATGTTCTGGAATAATATGACCTGCCAATAATGTGGCAAGTAAAGAACCGAGGGTATAACCCGTCATCAGGGTTGCTAAAACAGTTGAACGGTGTTTAGTTGGCACCATCTCAGACATTAAAATATTGCAGGCAATATAGAGTGCCCCCAAGCCCATTGCTCCAACTGTTCTCAAGATGGCAAATTGCATATAAGAATGGGTAAAACCCAATGCACAGGTGAGTACTGAAGAAAAAGCGATAAAAAATACAATAATTCTGACTCGACCAAACCGATCACAAGCCCAACCGCCAATTAAACCGCCTACGGCTGAACCGAGTAGTGTTAAACTCCCTAATGTACCAGCTTGTACACCGGTCAGATGAAATTCAGTTTTTAAACTGGTCAAACTCAAGGCTAAAAAGCCTAAATCTGCGCCGTCGCATAACAATGTAAAAAATGCAAATATAAATGCAGTAATCCAAATCTTCTTAGGCGTTTGAATGGCTTCCCCAGCATCCAATTGACCACCATTATTTTGTGTAACAGTTTCCGTTGTCATGTCCATATCCTCAGAAAGAATATGAGGCATCCCCTGCCTCAAGCGATGTATGCTTTATTAAGTTGTTGCTTCCCGAATCATATTTTTTGCAATAATCAGTTGTTGAACCTGCGTAGTTCCTTCATATAAACGGAATAAACGTACATCACGATAAAAACGTTCAATTGCGTATTCACTGATATAGCCCGCACCACCATGAATTTGTACACAGCGGTCTGCAACTCGACCACACATTTCAGTGGCAAACATTTTGCTACAAGAGGCTTCTGTACTAATATTTTCACCACGATCACGGCGACGTGCAGCATCAAGGACCATGCATTTCGCTGCATAAATTTCTGCTTTTGAATCTGCAAGCATGGCTTGAATCAATTGAAAGTTGGCAATGGGTTGACCAAATTGTTTACGCTCAATGGCATAGTGCAATGCATCATTTAACATCCGTTCAGCGATGCCCACACTATAAGCACCAATATGTAAGCGCCCTTTGTCTAGGACTTTCATTGCAGTTTTAAAGCCTATACCTTCCACTCCACCGATTAAAGCAGATGCAGGAACCCGACAATTTTCAAAAATCACATCACAAGTATGAGAACCTTTTTGTCCCATCTTTTGATCAATTTTTCCTAAACTTATCCCCGGGGTATTGGCTTCGACTAAAAAAGCAGAAATACCATTTGCACCTTTGATTTCGGGGTTTGTCCGCGCCATAACTGTAAAAGTTGAAGCATGAGGAGCATTGGTAATAAAGCGTTTTGTGCCATTGAGAATATAAAAATCCCCTTCTTTAACTGCACTGGTTTTTAAAGAGGCTGCATCTGAACCTGCTTCAGGTTCGGTCAAACAAAACGAACCAATAATTTCTCCACTGGCGTAGCGAGGAAGATATTTTTGTTTTTGCTCTTCTGTACCATCGATTAAAATAGCACTTGAACCGATGCCATTATTGGTACCAATGAGTGAGCGAAAAGCTGGAGAGGTTTGTCCAAGTGCAAATGCAACATTAACTTCTTCTTCCATGGTAATCCCTAAACCACCATATTGCTCTGGAATGGTGAGTCCAAATAAACCAAGCTCACGCATTTGTTGCACAATATCTTCTGGTATTTTGTCTTGCTCAGCCACTTCATGTTCACGTGGAATCAATTCATTTTTTACAAAATCACCAATTGTCGTCAGTAATTGCTGCAACATCCCTTCATCACGAATCATCTATGATCTCCCTTCTTGTATCTATTTTCTGTGTACTGCCCAACAACGATGTCCTGCATTGGGGGCTAGATTTTTAATCTTATTGACTATGAATGTGTTTCATAATAAGAGATTAAAAATGAAAAATTCAAGCTTTTTTGAAAATTAATTTCGTTTAACGAAATTTTAAAAATAGCCATCATTAATTATCAATTACTTAGATAAATACTTAGCCACTTAAATATTCATAGAGACAAAAAATGCTTGAAATAAATTTCAAAATAAGCATTATTAAAGAAATATAGTTTTGATATGCGAAACAAGGAATTCATAAATGAGTGAAATCACAGGGAACAATTTCATCGAAGTTGATTATGCTTTTCAAAATATAGCAATCGTTAAGATCAATCGTCCAGAAGCCAAAAATGCGCTGAATACTGAAGTACGTAAACAACTGGCTCAAGTATTTACTGAATTAAGTTTTGACGAGCAAATCCATGCCATTGTATTAACAGGCGGTGATGAGGTATTTGCAGCGGGCGCTGACTTAAAAGAAATGGCAACGGCAACATCGACAGAAATGCTTTTGCGGCATACAGAGCGCTATTGGAACGCCATTGCCCAATGCCCTAAACCTGTGATTGCTGCAGTAAATGGCTATGCATTAGGTGGTGGTTGTGAACTGGCAATGCATAGCGACATCATTATTGCCGGCAAAGGTGCAATTTTCGGGCAACCCGAAATTAAGGTGGGTTTGATGCCAGGCGCTGGTGGTACACAACGCTTATTCCGTGCTGTAGGTAAGTTTCATGCCATGCGAATGATTATGACAGGTGCAATGGTAAAGGCGGAAGAAGCTTATATTATTGGATTGGTTTCTCAAGTGACTGAAGATGATCAAACCATTCCCACTGCGATTCAAATGGCTCAAAGTCTCGCAAAAATGCCACCAATTGCCCTGCAGCAAATTAAAGAAGTTGCATTGATGAGCGAAGATGTTCCTTTAAATGCGGGGCTAAGCTTAGAGCGCAAGTCATTCCAATTACTGTTTTCGACTGAAGATAAAAATGAAGGTATTCAAGCTTTTATTGAAAAGCGTAAACCATCATACCAAGGAAAATAACCTTCACCGATCAACAACGTGGAATAAAAATGGCAAGAAAAGTATTGATTAGTGCTGGCGGTGCTGGAATTGGACGTCATATTGCAGAAGCTTTTTTAAATCAACAAGATGATGTCTATGTTTGTGATATGAATGTAGACAGCTTAACTCAATTTCAGCAAGCGTATCCTAGCCTTCATATTTATCAGTGTGATCTATCGAAACATGATCAAATCAAAAACATGTTCAATGATGCGACAGAAAAACTGGGACATATCGACATATTGGTTAACAATACTGGGATTTCAGGTCCAACTGTAGCAGCAGAAGAACTGAGTTTTCATGATTGGAATACTGTATTGAACCTAAATTTAACCAGTACTTTTCTGCTTACCCAATTTGCTATCCCACTTTTAAAATGTTCTGAATCTGGTGTCATTATTAATATGTCTTCCATCGCTGGACGTTTAGGCTATCCCTATCGGTTAGCCTATTCAACATCAAAATGGGGACTGATTGGTTTTACCAAGACATTGTCAATGGAACTTGGTCCAGACAATATTCGGGTAAATGCCATACTTCCTGGTGCCGTAGATGGTGAGCGTGTACAACGCGTGCTGCAAGCACGTGCGGATCTGACCAATAGCACCTTAGATGCTGTCACTCAAAACGCACTCAAAAACCAATCACTCAAATATTTTGTCAATCCTAAACACATTGCTGATTTATGCCTATTTTTAGCTTCAGAGAGTGGTCGTTCGATTTCAGGACAAATTTTACCCATAGATGGTGACAAGCAATGTCTGAGTTAAAAACTCAAATTTTACGCGTTTTATTTTTGAATATAGATCAGTTATCAGGATGATCACATGACTTATGATATTAAAAGTTTGGCTGTAATCGGTGTGGGCATTATGGGCAGTGGTATTGCTCAGATCGCGGTACAATCAGGTCATATAACATATTTATATGACACAAAAGATGGCGCTGCGCTACAGGCTAAAGAAAAGCTTGCAGCAACATTTCAAAAATTAGTCGAAAAAAATAAAATCACTGTTGAACAAGCTGAAAGTGCCAACCAACATTTAATTGTTGCGCAACAACTTGAAGACTTAAAATCTTGCGATCTTGTTATAGAAGCGATCGTTGAACGTCTAGACATTAAACAAGGTTTAATGCAGCAACTTGAACAAATCGTTTCAGATACCACCATATTAGCTTCAAATACCTCATCGCTGTCTATCACGGCAATTGCTGCAAACTGTAAACTGCCTGAACGTGTTGTCGGCTTTCATTTCTTTAATCCTGTTCCACTGATGAAAGTTGTCGAAGTTATCCAAGGGTTAAAAACAGATCCACAGATCATTGAAGCACTTTGTCAGTTGTCTCATGCATTTGGTCATCGCCCTGTAATTGCCAAAGATACTCCAGGATTTATCATTAACCATGCTGGGCGAGCATATGGAACAGAAGCATTAAAAATTTTAAATGAAAATGTCTCAGATATTAGTGAAATTGACCGCATTTTACGAGATGGTGTAGGTTTCAGAATGGGTCCCTTCGAGCTCATGGATTTAACTGGGCTTGATGTATCACATCCAGTAATGGAATCGATTTACCATCAATATTATGAAGAAGCACGCTATAAACCCAATCCTTTAACCAAACAAATGCTCGAAGCTAAACAACTTGGGCGAAAAGTCAAACAAGGTTTTTATGGGTATGCAACAGGTAGCAAAAGCGGTGAAAAACCAGCACAGTATGTCGAAGCTTTAACAAAGTATCCGAGCGTATGGATTGCAGCAGACTTTGCTGAGGATAAACAGCGCATCGAGGATTATCTCATCCAGCACAATATTTCTTTGGATATGGGCGAACATCCACAGACGGAAAGTTTATGTCTAGTGGCTTGTTATGGTGAAGATACCACACAAACAATCAAACGGCTTCACTTAAACCCTGAGCATACCGTGGCAATCGACCTGCTATATGGTATCGAAAAACATCGAACACTGATGCCATCGCTACGAACAACATCTGAGTACCGTCAGGCTGCCCATTCCATCTTTAACTTAGATGGCGCAATGGTCAGTATGATCAATGAAAGTATTGGTTTTGTTGCACAACGTGTTTTAGCCATGGTGATCAATCTGGGTTGTGATATTGCCCAGCAAAATATCGCATCAGTTGATGATATTAATGCTGCTGTTCGTTTAGGGCTCGGGTATCCATTTGGTCCAATTGAATGGGGTGATCAGATCGGAAGCGATAAAATCTTACTGATCCTCAACCGTATATCTGCCTTGACCTATGACCCACGTTATCGTCCTAGCCCATGGCTACAACGTCGTGTCGCATTAAACTTACCACTAACTTTTAATTCTGAATATTGAAAAGGAAATTCTCTATGTTAAATGCTTATATTTATGACGGTCTACGTAGTCCAATTGGTCGACATGCAGGCGAACTTGCATCGGTGCGCCCCGATGATCTTGTTGCGATGGTTATGCAAAAACTTCTAGAAAAAACAGGTGTGCCTGGTGCAGACATAGAAGATGTCATTTTAGGAGATACCAATCAAGGTGGTGAAGACAGCCGCAATGTTGCCCGGAATGCTCTATTGCTTGCAGGTTTACCTGTAACGGTTGCTGGACAAACAGTCAACCGCTTATGTGCCAGTGGTTTAGGTGCTGTGATTGATTCAGCACGTGCGATTACCTGTGGTGAAGGTGATTTATATATTGCTGGAGGCGTAGAAAGTATGTCTCGTGCGCCTTTTGTGATGGCAAAAGCTGAAAGTGCTTATAGTCGTGATGTAAATATCTACGACACTACTATTGGTTCACGGTTCCCCAATAAAAAGCTGATTGCACAATATGGCGGACATTCTATGCCTGAAACGGGCGATAATGTTGCAGTTGAATTTGGCATTACTCGAGAACAGGCAGATCTATTTGCTGCTCAATCACAGGCAAAATATCAACAAGCCAAGCAAGATGGCTTTTTCAATGACGAAATTACTCCCATCGAAGTTTTTCAAGGAAAAAAATTACCTCCAAAATTGGTCACAGAGGATGAACACCCACGCCCGAGTTCTACAGTAGAAGCTTTAAGCAAGTTAAAACCGCTATTTGAAGGTGGTGTAGTCACAGCGGGTAATGCCTCGGGCATCAATGATGGTGCAGCAGCACTTCTTATAGGTTCAGAACTCGCTGGTCAAAAATATGGCTTAAAACCAATGGCTAAAATTTTATCCGCGGCAGCGGCAGGCATTGAGCCACGTATTATGGGCGCTGGTCCAATTGAAGCCATCAAAAAAGCTGTAGCACGTGCAGGTCTTCGTTTAGATGATATGGATATTATTGAAATCAATGAAGCTTTTGCTTCTCAAGTCTTATCTTGCTTAAAAGGTTTAGATATTGATTTTAATGACCCACGTGTGAACCCAAATGGCGGTGCAATTGCGATTGGTCATCCTTTGGGTGCTTCTGGTGCACGTCTCGCACTGACAGTGTCACGAGAACTGATTCGCCGTAATAAAAAATATGCGGTGGTGAGTCTATGTATTGGAGTGGGACAAGGCTTAGCAATGGTTATTGAAAACGTTGCTTAAGCATTAACGATTATCCATTCATCACAACAGCGCAGTGATGAATGGATTTATTTTGCATAGCGAAATATAATGGATAAACTGTTGTTTATTATATTTGAGTATCGAATGTCTCAGAATTCAGAACCTGAACAAACTATAAATTTTGATGAGATACGTCTAGATCCTATTTCTCATATTCATCGTGAAAATAACCCACAATTTATTGCATCTTTGGCACGCGGTTTAGAGTTGTTACGTTGTTTTTCGGCTAACCATCAAGTGTTAGGTAACCAAGAGTTGGCAAAAATGACCGGTTTACCCAAACCGACGATTGCACGGATTACCAATACGCTTGTGTCTCTAGGTTATTTAAAACAACTGCCCAACTCAACTAAATACACTTTAGACATTGGTGTCTTGTCTTTGGGTTATGCTGCCTTGTCCAATATTTCGATTCGTAATATTGCGCATCGTTATATGGAAGAGTTGAGTCAATACGTTCAAGCACCTGTTGCAATGGCGACACGTGATCGTTTAAACATGGTTTATATTGATGTGGTACAAATTGAAACAGCGTTAAATATGCGCCGTCCGATTGGTTCAACCTTGCCCCTCCACAGCAGTTCTATGGGAAGAGCCTGTTTAGCGGCAACACCTGAACGTGAACGTAATTTCTTACTCGATGCGCTGAAACAAAAAAATCCTGAAAACTGGCCTGCAATTAAACGCTCTCTTGAACGTGCTTTTCGAGATTACCAAGATTATGGATATTGTCTTTCTTTAGGTGAATGGCATAAAGAAGTCAATTCTGTTGCTGTGCCTTTAGTGAGTTCTCAACATGGTCTTTATGTCTTTAACTGTGGCGCACCTAGTTTTCATTTAAATCCGGAAAAACTTGAAGGTGAAATTGGACCTCATTTAATTCATATGGTGCATAACATTCAAGATGCATTGAATGAAACACACTGATCAGCTGATTTGAAAGAAGTTCAGAGATCATATGAATAAATGATTCAATTTCATGCTAGCAAACAAAAGGCATGATGAAAAACACACTCTATACCCCGACCATTATTTTAATGGCAATTGCAGCAGGCATCTGTACGGGCGGGAATTACTTTAGCCAACCACTGATTCACTCAATGAGTTTGAGTTTAAATATATCGGATACCACAACAGCGTGGGTGCCAACTTTGGCGCAAATTACTTATGCTTGTGGCTTGCTGTTTTTGATGCCTTTAGGTGATATTCTTGAAAAGCGTAAGCTGCTTTTTATCTTTATGTTACTGGCTGCATTCGGACTGATTATCAGTGGCTTTTCTCACAATATTTATCTGTTGATGTTTGGCACAATCATTACAGGGCTATTCTCGAGTTCAGCTCAACTACTGTTACCGCTTGCAGCGAGTCTAGTTCCTGTTCAACAAAGCGGGCGTGTTGTGGGATTTTTACTCAGTGGTTTGATGATGGGCGTGTTATTGGCACGTTCAATTTCTGGACTGATCTCAACACTCTTTGCATGGCATGTGATCTATTTGATCAGTGGATTTTTACTCTTAATTATTGCGATTATTTTATATCGCAATATTGGTCGATTCCCTCCAACCCAATCTGAAAACTATTTAAAAACCATTCATTCCTTGCCAAAGATCTTTTTTCAGAATCGTCGACTAAGAATAAGAACCTATATTGGTGGATTAACTTTTGCCTGTGTCAGTTTGACCTTTACCACAATGTCACTATTGCTGGCTCCAGCACCATATTTTTTGAGTGATTTCACGATTGGATTATTTGGTTTTGTTGGTATTTTAGGCACATTTGTGGCGAATTTCTCAGGTAAATTCATTGATCAAGGCTACATTCATAAAATATCAATCACTTGTGGTTTCGGGCTAATCCTCAGTTGGTTATTATTTTTATTATTGGATTATCATTTCATCTTTTATATTTTTGCCCTACTCATCCTTTATGCATCACTTTCTGCTGTTCATGTCACCAATCAAAGCATTGTGTTTAAGCTTAACCAAGAGTTACGATCACGTTTTAATGCAATCTATATGACGGGATATTTTGCAGGTGGTGCATTAGGCACGACGACAGGCAGTTATGCTTGGAAACATTTTGGATGGATAGGTGTGTGTAGCTTAGGCTTGGTATTCGCCATATTATGTTTGTATTGTTGTATTTCAGATGCAAAAAAACCAGCATAATTTATGCTGGTTTTTTTAAATTTGTCTCAATCAAGAAATCAACTATACACGCTGTATTTAACTAATCTCAGTACGAATATTATTCACCATATGTAATAAACGTGGCGCAATATCTTCTTCCAGTTTTTCACGATTCATTATAAAGCTTGGACCACCACAGTTAAATACCAATAAGCCATGTTGTTCATGAATCAATGGAACAGCTACAGAGTTGACATCTTTATGCCACTCCCCAATGGAAAAGCAATAACCAAAATCTTGATAATCTTTAAATGCTTTGTCTAAATCACGATTGATTTTAATCCAGTCTTCTTTATGTTTACGACGGATTGCATCCAGCAAAAATTCTCTTTCATCTTCAGGCATTGCTGCAAGACACGCACGCCCCATCGAGCTTAAATGAATCGGCAAATAGGTTCCAACCTGACGTCGCATGGTCATATTACCTTTACCTTGAACCACATCCAAATAAATCATATTCAAACGATCACGTGTCGCCATTGCAACAGCAGCACCTGCGTAATCTGCTAAATTCTTCATATAAGGATGTGCAATATTACGGATGGACACATTGGAAAGCATTGAATATCCGAATGCCAAAACACCAACAGAGAGTTGGAATTTACTCGAATTTGGCACTTGTTTGATATAGCCCAAGCGTGACAAGGTATGGGTTAAGCGAGTAATTGTCGGTTTAGGTAAACCTGTCATTTGTGAGAGTTCTTGATTACCTAAATGTTGATGTTTTGGCGTAAAACAACGCAATAACTCTAAACCACGTCCTAAGGCAGTGATAAATTGACGATCATTTTCATCCTGCATATCTTCTATAGGATGCAATAGCTCATGGCGCAAAGGCGCTAATAATTTTTCTGTATGTTCTGCATCAAAGGCATCAGTCATGGTTATAACACTTCATCTATTTGTTTCGCACTGCGAAAATTATAATCTATTTTTTCTATAAATACACTTTAAAATAAATAATGCATAAAGGTGGATGTGAAAAGTCTAATTTTTCTGATGATTGCGAAACTTAATCATCATAGCCCTTTCACATCAATGGATTAAAATCCTTAGCCAATCACACCTTGAGCTTTTAATTCTGCAAATTTCTCATCAGAAATAATACGACCTAAGATTGTTTGTGTATGCTCTCCCAATAAAGGTGGTGCATTTCGATACTCTACAGGTGTCCGAGAAAGTTTGATGGGAGAACCAACGACTGTCATTTTTTCACGAAGTGGATGTGGCATTTCTACCAACATTTCTCGTGCAATCACTTGAGGTTCATTAAAAGCTTGTTCGAGATTGTTAATCACCCCCACAGGCACTTTGGCTGCATAAATTGCATTTACCCATTCATCAGCAGTCTTGGTTAAAAAATGCTTGGATAAAATATCAATCACTTCCTCACGATGTTTGATTCGATCCGCATTACGGCTAAAGCGAGGATCGTTGGGTAAATCAGCTAAACCAATACTGTTACATAGTTGAATAAATTGGCTGTCATTACCACAAGCAATAATGAATTCTCGATCTGAAGCTTTAAATAACTGGTAAGGCACAATATTGGCATGTGCATTGCCATAACGCACAGGAATTTTTCCTGAGGAAAAATAGTTCATTCCTTGGTTTGCCATCGTAGCGATTTGCACATCAAGTAAAGCCATATCTATATATTGACCTAAACCTGTTATATGACGGTTGAGTAAGGCTGCTTGTATGGCAATGGTTGAATATAATCCAGTGGATAAATCAGAAAAAGCTACCCCCACTTTTTGCGGACCACCACCGGGTAAATCATCCTTTTCACCTGTGATGGACATCAGACCGCCCATACCTTGGATGATAAAATCATAACCCGGTTCTTCTGCTCTTGGTCCATTTTGTCCAAAACCAGTGATTGAGCAATAGACCAGTCTTGGGTTGATTTCAGATAAAGTGGCATAATCTAAGCCATACTTTTTTAAAGAGCCTGTTTTATAGTTTTCAATGACCACATCCGTATCTTGGATGAGTGTTTTGATAAGTGCTTGCCCTTCTGGATTTGCAATATCAATCGCAACAGAAAGCTTATTTCGATTGGTCGACTGATAATAAGCAGCTTCACGTGTGTCGTGCCCTGCATCATCTTTCATCCAAGGTGGTCCCCAAGAACGGGTATCATCACCTAACTTTGGTCTTTCAACCTTAATAACCTCTGCACCTAGATCAGCAAGAATCTGTCCACACCACGGTCCAGCCAGTACTCGACTTAAATCAAGTACACGAATTCCATTTAAAGCGCCCATGTCCATTCCACGTTCGATTTGTTTAATTTCCTACAGGAAAACTTGTTTAGCATAAGTTTCGCATAGCGATATGTATTTTTAATATACATGCAAGTATGCAAAAATCAATCAAAATATTTTCCACAGTTGATAATAATCTATTTTTTAAATGAACTTAGACAATAAAATCAAATAATTATGATCACTTAGATAAAATACATTATATCGCATTGCGAAATTAATTTTCAAAATATATTGTTTTATGCAATTCCATTGATTAATATCGAAACGAAATGCAGGGTTTAACCCGCATTAGATTGATGTTTTAAGTAAGTTGTATAAAGGACAAGACTATGATTCGAGATCAGGAAACACTTAACCAACTGGTAGATATGATTCGACAGTTTGTAGATGGTGTATTGATTCCTCATGAGAATGAAGTCGCAGAAACAGATCAGATTCCTCAAAAAATTATTGAGCAAATGCAAACTTTAGGTTTATTTGGACTCACAATTCCTGAGCAATATGATGGTCTTGGACTGACTATGGAAGAGGAAGTGACGATTGCATTTGAACTTGGTCGTACTTCCCCTGCTTTCCGTTCATTGATCGGTACCAATAACGGCATCGGTTCAAGCGGTTTAATCATTGACGGAACCGACACACAAAAATCATTTTTCTTACCTCGTCTAGCACGTGGAGAGCTAATCAGCTCATTTTGTCTCACAGAACCAGATGCAGGTTCAGATGCAGCTTCGCTCAAGACGACTGCCATTAAGGATGGTGATTTCTATATTTTAAATGGTACTAAACGCTTTATTACCAACGCACCACATGCAGGTGTATTCACAGTCATGGCGCGTACTAACCCTGAGATAAAAGGTTCTGGTGGAATCTCAGCGTTTATTGTGGATAGCACAACAGCAGGAATCTCTTTGGGTAAACAGGATCAAAAAATGGGACAAAAAGGTGCGCACACTTGTGATGTCATTTTTGAAAACTGTCGGATTCCTGCCTCTACACTGATCGGTGGTGTCGAAGGCGTCGGCTTTAAAACAGCAATGAAAGTTCTAGATAAAGGGCGCTTACATATTGCTGCAATTAGTGTAGGTGCCGCTATCCGTATGTTGGATGATGCGCTCAAGTTTGCGATTGAACGTAAACAGTTTGGTCAAGCGATTGCAGAATTTCAATTGATTCAAGCCATGCTTGCTGACTCTAAAGCTGAAATTTATGCCGCCAAATGTATGGTCATAGATGCAGCTAGACAACGTGATGCTGGACAAAATGTCAGTACAGAAGCTTCATGCGCCAAAATGTTTGCGACTGAAATGTGTGGTCGTGTCGCAGATCGATGTGTACAGATTCACGGGGGTTCAGGTTATATCAGCGAATATGCGATTGAACGTTTTTATCGAGATGTGCGTTTATTCCGTCTCTATGAAGGAACAACTCAGATTCAGCAAATGATTATTGCCCGAAACATGATTCGTGCTGTGTCTTAATTAATTCTTCGGCACTTTAAAACGAATTAAAGTGCCATAAATCAAATGTAGGTAATGGATTATGGCTACAAACTACACCACCTCTATCTCCCCAATACAACCCCACACTTGGAAAATTGCATTTATTTTTGCATTCTTGGCTTTGTTGGTCGATGGCGCTGATCTCATGCTGCTGTCTTATAGCCTAAACAGTATTAAGGCAGATTTTGGCTTAAGCTCAGTTCTAGCAGGTATGCTCGGTAGTTTTACGTTGGCGGGTATGGCTGTAGGGGGAATATTTGGAGGATGGGCATGTGATAAATATGGTCGAGTGCGTATTGTAGTACTTTCGATCCTAACTTTTTCACTCCTGACATGCGGATTAGGCTTTACCCAAAGTTTCCTAGAGTTTGGCTTACTGCGCTTTTTTGCTTCACTGGGTTTGGGTTCACTTTATATTGCCTGTAATACTTTAATGGCTGAATATGTACCGACGCGTTACCGTACAACCGTCTTAGGTACATTACAGGCAGGTTGGACAGTCGGTTATATCGTTGCAACCTTGCTTGCTGGTTGGATTATCCCAGATCATGGTTGGCGCATGTTGTTTTACGTTGCCATTGTCCCTGTATTGATTGCAATTTTGATGCCCCTACTTGTGCCAGAACCTTTAGCTTGGCAAGAATCTCGCCTTAAACAGCCAGTCGTGACTCAAGATGTTGAAAAAACTTCTGCTTTCCAATTGATTTTTAAAGATAAGCGTAATCGTAATATGTTTATTTTATGGGCATTAACAGCAGGTTTCTTGCAGTTTGGTTATTATGGGGTCAATAACTGGATGCCTTCCTATTTAGAAACTGAATTAGGAATGAAGTTCAAGGAAATGACCGCATATATGGTCGGTACTTATACTGCCATGATTCTTGGTAAAGTCCTTGCAGGGATGATGGCTGACAAATTGGGGCGCCGTTTTACCTATGCATTTGGTGCAATTGGTACTGCAATTTTTCTTCCTTTGATTGTTTTTTACAATTCACCAAGCAATATTTTGTATCTTTTGATCGCTTTTGGATTCTTATATGGTATTCCATATGGTGTAAATGCCACATATATGACTGAAAGTTTCCCTACAGCGATTCGTGGTACAGCAATTGGTGGCGCTTATAATGTGGGTCGACTTGGTGCTGCACTTGCGCCTGCAACGATCGGATTCTTGGCATCTGGTGGTTCTATTGGTTTAGGTTTTGTGGTTATGGGAGCTGCGTATTTAATTTGTGGTGTTATTCCTGCGCTGTTTATCAAAGAAAAATTATATGATCCACAAAAATCCTAAATTTTAAAATTTAACGACCGTGAAGCCAGCTTAATTTTGCTGGCTTTTTGTTGCTATCTTTTTGGATTTATTTATAAAATTGAGTTTTTTGTCGAGCTCTTTCATTTGATATTTTTATTAAAATAATTTAAAATACCGCCAAGCGAAATGGAATTTCTTTTATGAATAATATACAACGCGAATCAATGGAGTTTGACGTCGTGATCGTAGGCGCAGGTCCTGCGGGTCTTTCTGCTGCGATTAAAATTCGTCAATTGGCTATTGAAAACAACCTTTCAGACCTTTCTGTCTGTGTGGTTGAAAAAGGCTCTGAAGTTGGTGCGCATATCCTTTCTGGTGCTGTACTTGAACCTCGTGCAATCAATGAACTTTTCCCTGACTGGAAAGAACAAGGCGCACCTTTAAATGTGCCTGTGACTGAGGACAAGACTTATTTCCTCATGTCTGCTGAAAAGTCTCAAGAAGCACCGCATTGGATGGTTCCTAAAACCATGCACAACGATGGCAACTATGTCATTTCATTGGGTAATGTTGTTCGTTGGTTGGGTCAAAAGGCTGAGGAATTAGAAGTTTCTATTTTCCCAGGCTTTGCTGCTTCAGAAATTCTTTATCATGAAGATGGTTCTGTAAAAGGGATTCAAACCGGTGATATGGGCGTTGGTAAAGATGGCGAACCGACGCATAACTTCACGCCTGGTTATGAACTTCATGCCAAATATACGATTTTTGCAGAAGGTTGCCGTGGACATCTCGGTAAACGTTTAATTGCAAAATACAACTTAGATCAAGATGCCGATCCACAACATTACGGTATCGGGATTAAAGAACTTTGGGAAATCGACCCTGCAAAACATAAACCAGGTTTGGTGATGCATGGTTCAGGTTGGCCTCTTGCTGAAACAGGTTCTTCAGGTGGATGGTGGTTATATCACGCTGAAAACAACCAAGTGACTTTGGGTATGATTGTCGATTTATCTTATGAAAATCCACATATGTATCCATTTGCTGAAATGCAACGTTGGAAAACACATCCACTGATCAAGCAATATCTTGAAGGTGGTAAGCGTATTTCTTATGGCGCACGTGCAGTTGTAAAAGGTGGTCTAAACTCACTGCCAAAATTGACTTTCCCGGGTGGATGCCTGATTGGTGATGATGCGGGTTTCTTAAACTTTGCTAAAATCAAAGGCTCTCATACCGCAATGAAATCAGGTATGTTGTGTGGTGAGGCTGTATTTGAAGCAATCCAAGCAGGTCATGCAAAAGGTGGTGATTTAGCAATTGCTCGTGTGACTGAGGGTGAAGATTTCTTTGCGAAAGAGTTGACGGCATATACAGAAAAATTCAACAACAGTTGGTTAAAAGAAGAGTTGCATCGTTCACGCAACTTTGGTCCTGCAATGCATAAATTCGGTTTATGGATGGGTGGCGCATTTAACTTTATCGACCAAAATATCTTTAAAGTTCCATTTACTTTACACGATCTTGTGCCTGACTTTAGTGCATTGAAAACTGTAGATGCGTCTACTTTTAAACCGAACTATCCAAAACCAGATGGTAAATTGACTTTTGACCGTTTGTCTTCTGTATTCTTTTCTAACACGGTACATGAAGAGAATCAGCCAGCGCATTTAAAACTGACTGACCCAACGATTCCTGTGAATGTCAACTTACCAAAATGGGATGAACCTTCTCAGCGTTACTGCCCTGCTGGCGTCTATGAAATCATGGAAAATGATGATGGTTCTAAGCGCTTCCAGATTAATGCAGCAAACTGCGTTCACTGTAAGACGTGTGATATTAAAGACCCTTCTCAGAACATCACATGGGTAACACCGGAAGGTGGTGGTGGACCAAACTATCCAAATATGTAATTGGGATGGCTGGTCTAGAGCTTTAGGGTTCTTTTACCCCAATTTGTTGAGTGCATAAGCGCTTCATTTTTAATTATTTAGGTAAGCTTAGTTCCCAAGGGAGCTAAGCTTGAAATGAATCTAATTCGAATTGAGTCCTCGTTTTTTAAAAATTATAGAACAATAAAATATTTAACAAACCTCTCCATCCGAGATCATCTCCTTGAGCAAAAGAATTTGCATTGCCACCAATAAATGGATCATTTTTACTTAATAAATATTCAGCTGCTACAGAAAAATGACCTTTATCTGCTTGGATACCAAAGATATTTCTGTACGATCTTTCAAATTCACGAGGTTGTTTTTGCAGTGCACTATAAGTGAGATAAGGTGTGAGTGACCAACCATAAAGCACATCTTTCATCAGATAATTTACATCAAAAGTATAGAAACTTGCTTCATTGGCTAAATTGTAGGAACTATCAAAAGACCCGACCACTGCATAATCTCTCCCTAAACTGTCCAGATGAGTCACTTTGTTTCTACCGAGAGTTAATGTGACATTGGCATTTTTATAATTGATTTTACTAAACGCAGACCATGCATTGCGGTGTCCAGTCTGTGAATCATTTTTATTTTCAATGTTAGAATACCAATACGAAGATCCTAATTTTAAATTTAGATCAGGTTGATTCGATAAAGGAATTTCTTTTATCAAACGTGCAAGAAGCATGTTTTTTTCTTTTACATAGGGCTGATTTTTCTGATCTGGTTTAACATAATTCGCTGAATAATGGGCTGAATCTAAACTTTTACCTGTATAATTCCCTGCATCACGGGTAAAAAATGCCCCGTCAAATTTGGTTGTCGAATTGATATTTGAAGAATAGCGAATACCAAGATTATGCACATCTTCTAAGCCTGCATTAATGACCATTCCTCCAAACCAACTGGTTGACCAGCCCCGACCTGGACCAAATGGAATTTCCTGAATACCAAAGGTTATCGTATTGTCTTCACTTAACTTATAGCCGAGATTTGCATCTACTAGAGAAGAGAAATCACATAATCTGTCGAATTGATAACAACGATATTCTAGCGCGCCGAAAATATTTTTAGCCTCATATTTGATGGCTAATTTTGCGGCATCAAATTTCAAATTATGTTCACGATCATCTGTGTAATCTTTATCCATGATGTTTGCTCTCAGCCATCCTGAAATAGTCACTTCGCCCAAATCCGAATGTGCATCGCCAAAACGTAAATTCTCAGCGAAAAGGTCGGGTGAAAATGTAGATAAAGCACCACCAAGAAAAATATAAATTTTCCATTTTAACATTCTAAAAATCCTTTAATATCAGTGCTAGGCTCTAAATATATTGCTTTTAAATGAACGTAGCGTTTGATTGAAACTATTTTTGTTTTTCGCCTATGCAATGCATCGCGACTTTTTTATTGCTTTTGATTTGTAGCCAAAGATGTAGCCTGAGCTTTTTTCAAATCTGCGTATTCTTCCCAATAGGTCGCATTTTTAATGTCGACTTTTCTTGGGTCAAAGACAGGGTCTTTGCCTGACTTACGTTGAATATCATAGTCTTTTAATACTTTAAGCAATGGCTTAGTTAATAAGATCAAAGCAATTAGATTTACATATGCCATACTTCCAAAAGTAATATCGCCCAACGCCCACATCGTTTCAGTGCTTGCAATACTGCCCATAAATAGAGCCGCTAAACTTGCAATTTTAGCAATGGTTTTAAAGATCGGATATTTATTCTGACGATCAAAATATGCAATTCCAGACTCAGCGACATAGTAATATGTCATCAGTGTCGTAAAGGCAAAAACTAAAATCGCTAAAGAAATTAACCACGCTCCCCCTTGCTGAAAGACTGTCTGTAATGCCAGAGAAGTCCATTCTGCACCGGCAGGAATCCCTGGAACATATTCGACTAAGGGGGCGCTACTGCCTGGAGGGGAAACGTTATACATTCCTGTAATGAGGATCATTAAACCTGAACTGGTTAAAATCAATGCTGTCTCGAAGAAAATTGAAAATGCCTGAATTAGACCTTGTTTGACTGGATGAGAGGTCATGGCAGCAGCAGATGCAAAAGTAGATTCACCCGCGCCAGCTGCACTTGCAAAGACAGCGCGACGAACTCCCCAATTTACAGCTTGTCCAATAATGGCGCCAAATACAGCATCCATACCCAGTGCGCTTTTTACGATTAAAACAAAAGTTTCAGGAATTTTGTCATAGTGAAAAATCAAAAGAATAACGGTTGCCAGTACATACATTGCAGACATTGTTGGGACAATCTTCTCAGCAGCGCGAGCTATGCGTTTGACACCACCCCAAATGATTAAGCCAATGCCTAAAGTGACAACAATTCCTGAAACATAAGGTGGTATTTGAAAGGTAGCTTTAAATGTCGTCGCAATGGTATTCATTTGAATACCAGGCATCATCACTGTATAAGAGATAATAAGTACCCCAGCTGCAACAGCTGCGAATGGTTTAAGCTTTAAGCCACGATCTATATAAAAATGCACACCACCATAGTATTGATCACCTTCTTTGAATTTGTAGAGCTGGGCAATGGTCGATTCACAAAATGCTAATGCACCAGCAAGAAAGCCCATCACAATCATCCAAAAGATTGCACCAGGACCGCCCATGCCAACTGCTAAGGCAACGCCTGCAATATTACCAACACCAATACGACCGGCTAATGCCATAAAAAGTGCTTGTCGTGGGGAAATTCCTGAATGATCTTCTTTCTTCTCACGAATCACATGAAACATTTCACGAAAATATCGGAATTGCACTCCTCGTGTGATCAGCGTGAAATATAGCCCTACGCTGAGTGCGAGATATACCAATGTATTACTCCATAGATAGCCTACTATGGTATTTATCAGTTGTTCCATAACTGTTACCTCATCCTTTCTATTTTTTATAAATTAAATAGGTTTTGTTTTTTCAAGATGCAGAAATCCCTACATAATTTATGTATATTGATTTGATTTACAGGTCGTGATATTGATGTTTTTTGAATATCTGACGTGTAAATCGCTAAATGTTTATAATCAGTGTTCTATTGCGAATTAATTTATTGTATTGCGTGTTTTTTAATTCTGTTTGCAAAATGAATATTCAAATCAGCGTATGTTAGGCTTTCATATCCTTACATTCAGAATTTCCTTTGTTACGACCATCTAAATACAATAAATTCTGTTTCATAGTTATTCCTTTCAAGATTGATACAAGCATTCAATAAACACATTATTTGGACTAAATCCGTGGCTTGAAACTCAGCATAGATTTAGCGGCTTTAGATGCTTATACACAGTTATTTTATAGTCAAAATAAATATTGTGTACAATATTGCATACATTAAAAATATATTCATATCTCTAAATTGTCAACTATAAAAGTCACAAAACGACCAATAAATATTTTAAATAAGATGATGATTTAAAAATAAAAAAAGCCCAAAAAATCATAAAAATGACTTTCTAAGGCTTATTAAAAAATAAACTCAAAATTGTATTTTGTTTAATTTGATACACTAATTTGATCGATTAAATTTTCTTTCATATGCTCAATAAAACGATCTCTAAATAATAAAGTATGGTGATGTGCTTCCTGTTCTGCTTTGTCCATATCTTTATTGGTAATTGCTGCAATTAGCTCTATATGATCTCTTTCCAAATGACTGTAATTTTCTGATTTGGCTAAATGATCAAAGTGTAGATAAAACAGCCTTTGTCCTTCTTCCAATAAACGCTCATAATATTCTATTAAAAATGGATTTCTCCCCGCACGAGCAATGTCCATATGAAGTTGCTTATTTTGTTCAAGCATGAGGCGATAGTCGCCATCACGAGCAGCCTGAACATAAATTGCGTCAGCTTGTTTAATTTTTTCAATATCTTCGATCGTACAATTTGCTGCTGCCAATCGAGATACTGCGCGTTGTAATAAATCTAAGGCGCTGATGTATTTAGAAAAGTCCTGAAGGTTGAATGGTCGAACTATGGTGGTTCGATTCGCCAACGTCATGGCTAAACCTTCAGCAACTAAACGCGCCAGCGCATCACGTACAGGTGAACGGGAAACTGCAAAGCGTTCAGCCAAAGAAATTTCATCCAACTGAGTATTTGGTTTCAACTGTAAAGTTAAAATCTCCTCGCGGAGTTGATCATAAACATATTTCCCGTTGTGCCTTTTTTTCGATCCATCCGTTTCTTTTTTTACTACACTATTCATAGGCTCGGTCTTACCCAATTTTAAATTCAACCTATTATATAATACCTTGCCCCCATGTATCACTTACCATAAAACCTTCTGCTAAAGGATCTGTTGGATCAACAGCCAATTGATGAAAGCCAAATAGCCATGCGCGACCTGTAACGTTTGGAATAATGGCTGGATATTCACCAATTGTAGTATTTCTGACATATTTCACTTTAAACTGTCCGCCAATAATGGATTGAGAAATTAATTCATCCCCCAGTTGCACAAGCCCTCTTTTCACCATCGTTGCTAAATTAGCGGAGCTACCTGTACCACAGGGTGAACGATCAACTCTTCCTGGAGGTAAAGTTGTACAGGTCTGAACAGTTTTCTCATCTAAGCGATTTCGGAACATCACATAGGTAATTTCCTTGATATCCGGATATATAGGATGTTGCACTTTAAAATTGTTATTCATCAACTTTCTCAGTGTTATGCCCAATAGCGCAAGTTTGTGCGCATTTTCAGGAGAAATCGTCAAATTGACTTGATCAACATCAATGAGCGCATAATAAACACCACCAAAAGCAATATCGAATTGAATTTTTCCCAACCCATCAACCTCGATTTCTGCATCCAATTGTTCAACAAACGCTGGCATCATCTCTAAGCTAACGCTTTCACAGCGCCCATTTTTACAAGAAGCCTTTGCAGTCACAAGTCCAGCAGCAGTATCTAAAACAACAGAGGTAATCGGTTCTTGCATACTGATGATACCCATTTCCAATAATGCGGTCGTGACACAAATACAATTACTTCCAGACATAGGATGTGTTTTGTCTGCTTGAAAAATCGCAAAAGCAGCATCTGCATGAGCGACTGTGGGTGGGAGTAATAAATTGACTGAAATCTGTAAACATCCACGCGGTTCTTGAATGACAAAACGTCTTAAGCTGTCATCCACTTCATTGAGATAGTTTACTTTTTCTGCCATTGTTAGACCCGGAATATTGAGTACACCACCCGTAATCACTTTCCCTACTTCGCCTTCACAATGCACATCGACAAGTTGTATCATTTTTTGCCAACGCATAATTCATTTCCTTATTCAATATACCAAGCCCACGGTTCAGTGCTGTCATAGCGTGTAATTTGTTTCACTTCTAAATAGTTTTCTAATCCCCAGACACCAAGTTCACGTCCGATCCCACTTTGTTTATAGCCACCCCAAGGTGCTTCGCTAAATGTGGGTTGAGAACAGTTGATCCAAACGATGCCAGCTCTGAGTTTTCGTGCGACACGATCACAACGAAGCAAATCTTTCGACATGACGGCGCCAGCTAAGCCAAATATCGAATCATTTGCAGATCGAATCGCTTCGTCCTCAGTAAGAAATGAACGAATGCAAACCACTGGACCAAAAATCTCTTGTGTCCATAAAGCATGATTTTCAGGTACATCAATAAAAATAGTAGGTTCGATGAAATAACCGCTTGAATGTGAATCAGGTCTTTTCCCTCCAGTTAAGAGATGAATGTTATCGTCTACTCCTTGCTGAATGGCATCTATAACATGTTGATATTGCTTCTTATTGACCAATGGTCCTAGTTTGATTCCTGTTTCAAAGCCATTGCCAATCTTTATCTTTTTAGTTTCCTCTACTAAACGTTTTAATAATTTTGGATAAATTTCATCTTGAACTAAAACACGAGAGGTCGCTGAACAGACTTGTCCTTGATTCCAAAAAATACCAAACATGATCCATTCTACAGCTGCCTCTATATCACTATCATCAAAAACAATAAATGCAGATTTTCCGCCCAGTTCTAAACTTATATTTTTAATATTTGTAGCAGCAGCACGCATAATTTGCTTGCCCACTGGCACGCTTCCAGTAAAGGCAATCTTATCAATTTTAGGGTGTTCCGCGAGGTAAGGACCAATTTCATGCCCATAGCCCGTTAATATATTGAGAACTCCTTTCGGTAATCCTACTTTTTCAACAATACGACCAAGTTCAATTGCTGTGAGTGATGTCACTTCAGAGGGTTTTAAAATCACAGTACAGCCTGCTGCCAATGCTGGAGCAATTTTCCACGCTGCCATCAATAATGGATAATTCCATGGAATAATTGCGCACACTACACCTACAGGTTCTTTGACCGTTACACAACTAAAACGCTCATCACTCAGCGCTATTTCTTCTTCAGCATGTTCATCAAGTTGTTCTGCTAAATTTGCATAAAACTCAAAACAGCCTGCTGCATCAGCGATGTCCCACTCTGCTTCTGGATAAGGTTTACCATTATCTCTGACTTCAAGTGTCGCGATTCTTTTTAAATCTTGGTGTATTTCTTGGGCGATTAATCTCAGATATTGTGCTCTTTGTTTGCCAGATAATTGTGACCAATCAGTGTGATCAAATGCTTCTCTTGCAGCTTTTACAGCCAGTTCAGCGTCACTTATTGAAGCACGAGCAATCCGTGCAATTTCCTCTTCAGTACTTGGATCTATACTGCTAAAAGTTTCGCCCTTGAGCGGTTTAACCCATTGCCCATTGATAAAAAGTTGATCGTAATACATATCTTTTTTCCTAAAGTTCAATTATGAAAATCGGGTTGCTTTAAATGGTTCTAAGTTAAAGGTTGATGACTGTTGTAATAATAAGTCTGTCACTAAACGCCCTGTTGTTGCCGCTAATGTTAAACCCAATTGACCATGACCAAAAGCCAAAGCAACATTTGAAAAACGTGGACTGATATCAATGATGGGTTTGGTGTCAGGCAAAAAAGGTCGATAGCCAACACCATATTCAACACCCTCTAAACCTAATTCAGGGACAAGCTGTTTTGCCTTATTTAAAATAATCTCAGCACGTTTCATATTTGGTTTAGATCCACTCGCTGCAAATTCAATGGTTCCACCAATTTGTAAACCTCTGGTCATTGGAGAAAAGCAAAAACCACCAGAGGCATAAATAATCGAGTGCTTAATTTCTATTTTTGGTTGTGGTAATACCACTTGATAACCAGCAATACCGAGCAGTGGCGGATTTATCCCCAATTGTCTGGAAAACAAGCGAGAATCAACTCCAGCAGCGATGACAACATAGTCAGTCTCTAAAATTTGTGTATTACTGAGCTTAACTTGCTTGATTAGATGATTATTTTCTTTTAATTCAATCGCTTTAGCTTGAATTCTTTGACCTCCTTTGGCAATAAAGCAATTGCTTAGCGCAACAATAAATCCTTTGGTATCATTAACAGCAGTCCAGTCATTAAACAAAAGCCCATGTTTAAACTTTCCAGCAAAAGTTGGCTCCAAATCTGTAATTTCTTTTTCGTTTAAAATTTGATGTTTAAAACCAAAATGTTGTCTCAGTTCCAAATATTCTTTTTCATGTTCAATGTCTTGTACATCATCAAAAAACTCAAGCACTGGTCGACGACCTAATAGATTTTGATCAGCACAATCCTTTAAAAGCACAGCATAATCGTCATAAACATGCTGAGTCAATGTTGCGAGTGAACTGGCAATTTCTTCAATTCTAGATGTTTTAGCACAGCTTAAAAATTGTAAAAACCAAGGGATAATTTGTGGAAACGCAGATGGGCGAAGTGCAAGAGGACCTTGTTGGTCAAGTAACCAGTACGGAATTTTTTTCAAAATACCTTTTTTTGAAAGTGGAATAATTTCACTAACCGCCATTTGCCCACAGCTCCATTTGGCTGTACTTTCGCCTGCCTCAGATGGATCGATAACCGTCACATTAAGCCCTTTCTTTTGTAAAAAAAGTGCGCAGCATATGCCTACGATTCCACCACCAATCACCACTGCTGTTTTGGTATTTTCTTTCATAGATCACATTCCATTGATGAGTATGAAACTTCTTATATATCCAGAAGCTATAAGCATTTCATTTTTTATTTGAAGTACATTCCAATACTATTTTGATTGAAGCTATTCGATTTGACCTAGAGATTTATTTCATCTGATCAAATGCGTGTTTAAATTCCGCCTTTTCAGTATCTGTTAATGGTAATAAAGGCATTCGGGCATTTCCCACTTCAAATCCAGCCAGCTGACAACCATATTTTACTTTTTGAATAAATTTTCCTGATTCCATGAGGGACATAATCGGGAACAATTGTCGCATAACATCTTGAGCTCCACGAATATCACCAGTGTTGTATTTATTCATCATTGTCGTGACTTTATCAGGAAAACAATTTGCTGGACCACAAATCCAACTCGAAGCACCCCACAAGAAAAAGTCTAAAGCTTGGTCATCAGAACCACATGAAAGTTGATAGTGATCTTTATATTTTTCACCAATTTCAATCGCACGTAGCAAATTACCACTACTCTCTTTAATACCTATAACACGTGGATGGTCTTTAAATGCCTCGAGTACCAGATAACCAATCTCTACATTGGTACGTATCGGATAGTTATATAAAATCAAATTAATTTGAGGGAAAGTCTCTAAAATTGTATTGTAATGGGCAATCAATTCTTCTTGTGATGGTAAAGCATAATATGGCGGTGCAATCAGTAAGTTGGTGTATCCCATCTCCACTGCCTGTTGAACCTGTTCTAATACTTCACGTGTACATGACCCATTCGCGCCTGCGATCAGAACACCTTTATCTTTTACGGTTTCTTTGACAACTTTTAAGATTTGACGACGTTCATGATTAGTCAGTGCATAATACTCACCTGTTGAGCCTAGTATGACAAAACCTTGCACCCCTGCATCTAATTGATATTCGAGCATATCAACCAAGATTTTATAATTGACTTGGTTGGTGTCATCAAATGGGGTGATCAGTGCAGGAAGGATACCTTGTAGCATATTAAAATTCTCCAATAAAAATATTTTCGTCCCATTCATTCAAATTTTCACTGAACAATAATTCTATATATCAATAGTTAAGTTGAAATTATTGCTGAATGATTTTAAATTACAATTAATTGTGTACAATATTGCATACATTAAACATTATATTTAATTATTTGAGATGTCAATGCTTAGAAAAAACTCAAAGACAAAGAGAATATTTAATATTTTTCAAATATTTAAGATTGTTTTTATTATCATTTTAGAAAATATCTTTTTTTATTTTTTCTAATTTTTTTAGCATGACTAAAAATTCAGATGGATTGACAGTTGATTAAAGTCAATATAAATTGCATACAATAATGTATACAGAATTAGAATTACTAGCTTATATCAAGGAAAAAAGAAATGACCCAGTTTAATCATAAGACAGTGCTTGTGACTGGCGCAGGTGGAGGTATAGGCTCTGCGACTGCACAGCGTTTCGCACAAATGGGCGCAACAGTGATTGTGGCAGATATTATTAATACTGCTGCTGAGAAAACTGCTCAAGCGATCAATCTTCAAGGAGGAAAAGCTGAAGTTGTAGCTTTTGATTTAACCTCAAAAGATGCTTGCCAACAAGCCATTGAAAAAATTGAAAAAAGTTACCAGCATATTGATATATTGGTGAATAATGCTGGTGTCATGCGTAGAGGTGAATTACTTCATCTCAGCGAAAAGGATTGGCTTTTAAGTCTGGATGTTAATCTCAACGCCTTATTTTATTTATGCCAAGCAGCATTACCTAAAATGATCGCATCTGGTGGGGGATCTATTGTAAATACTGCATCCCAATGGGGAGTCACCCCTGCTTCTGGTCATATTGCTTATAATGTCAGTAAAGCTGCGGTAGTTGCTTTTACCAAAAGTCTTGCACGAGATTATGCGCCACAAAAAATACGTGTTAATGCGGTTTGTCCTGGTGAAATACATACACCTATGCTGGAAAAAGGGATTGCAGAGAAAGGTAAAACGATTAGCGATTTGGAAAAGTTAATCCCATTCGGTCGTATAGGTCGACCAGAAGAAGTCGCTGCATTAATCACCTTTCTCGCATCTTCTGATGCCGAATTCATTTGTGGTGCATGTGTTGAAATCACTGGTGCTCAAGCTGTGACATAGGATAAAACCATGAACAAGAATTTAGGATTAATTCAAGATTTGCAAGATAAGGTCATTTTTGTCACTGGAAGTTCACGCGGGATTGGTTTGGAGACTGCACGACTTTTATTACAAAGAGGTGCAAAAGTTATTATGCATGCACGTAGTTCTGTGATGTTTTTTAACGATATGGCAAATCAATTTGGCAATAATGTGTCTTGGGTTATTGGAGATTTGAGTAATTTGAATTGTATAGAACAAATTTGGCAAAACGTTCTTGAATGTTATGGACATGTTGACGTATTAGTCAACAATGCAGGAGCTTGGCTAGCCTCAGAGATTACGACGACAGAAACATGGCAAGAAGGTTGGGAAAATAATATTGCTATCAATCTTACAGCGCCAGCAGCGTTATGCAGGTTGGCATTGCTGCATTTTAAGCTACGTCATGGAGGGATCATTATAAATATAACCAGTCGTTCAGCCCATCGTGGAGATGATGCAAATCATTTAGCTTATGGTGCGGCAAAAGGTGGTTTACTGGCTTTAACAAAAGGAATTGCGCGTGGCTACGGGCATCACAATATTCTTGCTTATGCGATTGCTCCTGGATGGGTTGCAACGGATTTAGCTAAAGGGGAAATTGAAGATACTGTGCTAAAAAAATTGCCCTTAGGTGAAATTACGCCTGCGAGTGATGTTGCCGAAATGATTGCTTTTCTTGCAACAGGACGATCCCGCCATAGTACTGGTGCGACAATTGACATTACAGGTGCAGATTATGTCCGTTAAAAAATTAATAGAATAAGCGAGCATAAATTCAATAAAATGAATTGTGTATCTAATTCGTAGATGAGACTAATCAGCCTTATAAACTTATTGATAAGGTTGAACTAAGATCATCAACATGAATTAAACTGATCGAGTAATACCATGTTTGTGCTAAAACCTTATTACAGTTCATCATTGGCTCTTTACACGATATGAACAGACCAAATCACCTAATTAAATCCATGTTAAAAATAAGACTGTGTAGGGATATTACAATATTTTCAATCATTTAGTGTTCATTTTTTAACAAAAATTCTGCTTTTCATTTATAAATATAAAAAAATAAATTCGTTATTTGCCCCATTCAAGACAGAATGAAACAAACTGAATATCTTTGATAAAAGCGTGACTTATCAATGAATAACTGACTTTATAATTCACATATAAATAATAAGGATAATGATTCATATAATTTAATGAGAATCATTATTGATAATTAATATTTCACATGTTAACTTTTGTAACGCTTTAATCTGAGTCATAGAGCTTGAAGCAAAAGGAAGACAGAAAATCTGATCGCGCGCATTTTTTATTATGGAATTTATCTTATGTACAACCCCTCTCCCTTGCGACATTCATTCAAAGTACATCCTCTTGTACTTTCTATGGCTTTAACTATTCCTACGCTTGTTTATGCTGAAGAAAATACCGAAACAGTCGCTTTACCGACCATCAAGGTAGAAGCGGAAAGCCAACAACCTGCGATCACTGAAGGCACTCAAAGTTACACTACCAAAAGTACAAGTACAGCCACTAAATTAAATTTGTCGCTTCGTGAAACACCTCAATCAGTCAAAGTCTTAACACGAGAATATTTGGATGACCGGAATATTGATTCATTTCAGGATTTAATGAATACAATTACAGGTGTCTCCACTTCTCGTACCGATGAACGTCAATCTGTTTATGCACGTGGCTTTCAGGTGGATTACTACTTAATCGACGGTATGCCGAGTACCACTAACTTAGGGGCTGGTGATCTTGATTTGGATATTTACGATCGCGTTGAAGTGATTAAAGGTGCAAATGGACTGACTACAGGTGCTGGTAACCCTGCAATGGGACTCAATATGGTACGTAAACATGCCAATGCCAAAGAGTTGACAGGTAATCTGAGTACATCATTTGGATCTTGGGATTCATGGAGTAGTTCTGCGGACATTTCAACTCCGCTCAATGAAGATGGCTCACTGCGTGGACGTATGTTTGTCAAACATTCAGATGAAAAGTCCTTTATGGATGATTATGAAAAAGAACGTAATGTATTTTACGGTGCGATTGATTATGACTTAACTGATAAAACCAGTATGTCACTGGGAGCAACCTATCAAGAGTTGCAACGCGATGGGATTCGCTGGGGAGGTACTCCAGCATTTTATACGAATGGAAGTCGCACTAACTTTGACCGAAGCTTAACGGTAAGTGCACCTTGGACTTTCTGGGATGTTAATACCACGGCTGTTTTTGCCAATTTAAAGCAAAATTTATTCAACGATGTCAATTTAAATGTGGCGTATACCTTCCGTAAAGAAGATGCAAATACCCAACTGCTTTATACGGGTGGAAAAGTCGATAAAGCAACCAATACCAGCCCTTTGAAAAACAAACCAGATCCTAAGACTGGTAAAATAACTGATAATGTTTCAGTCTACGGCTCTGAAGCGACAAATGAAGAAAACAATATTGATCTTTTCATCAATGCACCTTTTACATTGTTCAATCGTCCACAAGAAATTATTATCGGTGGCTCATGGAACAAAAATGAAAAAACCAAGGATATTTTTGGCGGCTCAAATGCAAATAATGAAATTGAAAAATATTTAGGTGGACCACTTAATTATAATAATATGACACAGCCCCTACTCCGATCAGTAGTATTAAATGGGGTCAATGTACTGAATGAAACCACCCAAAGCTCAGCATATATTTCTGGTAAATTTCAAATTCTTGATCCTTTAAAAGTGATTGCAGGGACGCGTTTATCAAATTGGAAATATGAATCTGCAAATGGTGTAGGCAACCGTGAATTTAACAATGAGATAACACCTTATATTGGTGCTATTTATGATTTTGCCAAAGATCACTCTGTTTATGTCAGCTATACAGATATTTTTAAACCACAAAGCCGTAAAGATGTGAATGATCAATACCTAGACCCAGCACAAGGTAAGAACTACGAAGCTGGTTTAAAAAGTGAATGGTTTGGGGGGCGTCTAAATACTGCTTTATCACTATTTCGAATTCAACAATCGAATTTTGCTGAAGCAATAACAGGACAATTTATTGTACGTAATGGTCAGCTTACAAATGAACAAGCTTATCGTGGTGTAGATGGCGTTGAAAGCAAAGGTTTTGAGTTCGAAGCAGATGGTGAAATTAATGATCATTGGGGAATAAACTTTGGTATTGCTAATTTTGAAGCAAAAGATGCTAAAGGCGTCAAAGTAAACCCTACAAATTCACGTACAACATCTAATCTATTTGTAAAATATAAATTAGATCAGTGGAGCGCTGGACTTGGCTTAAATTACAAAAGCAAATACTACACTGGCACTGGAAGCACACGTATAGATCAAGATGCTTTTGTACTTGCGGGGGCAATGCTGGGCTATCAAGTCGATAAAAATATTAAACTTCAGTTGAATGTTGAAAATATTTTTGACAAAAAATATTATGAAGGTATTGGTGCTAATTCTATGAACTGGGGAACACCAAGAAATGCAACGCTAAGTGTTCGTTATAATTTCTAATCCCACTCATATTTAATTTTCTTTTTAAAAACCTTCTAATCGTTTAGAGGGTTTTTATCATTTTAAATGACTTAATAGTTATGTATAGACTCTTTAAAAGCCACTATATAGTCAATTTGTTGAAAACCCCATTCAGTAAATCATCTGATCTATACTTTAGAGTAATTGAAAAAGTTGTTGTAGTGTTTGGATAAACCAAGTTCGTGCATCCAAATCATCTCGATGATTGTACCAATTTACGCTGACATTAAAGGGTTTGACTGAAAATGGTAATTCAAAACTATTTATATCACTATTTCGCTCATACACTTTTGCAGCACGTGAAGGCAAAGTCACCAATAACTCAGAACTGTTCACCACATCTTGTAATACACTAAAATGAGGGAGTTCTAGCATAATTTTTCTCTTTAACCCCAATTCTTTAAGCTTCTGATCAATTTCAATATGCCCTGTCGAAGATTTAATAGCCGCATGTTTTTCTTGTAAATACTGCTCTAAACTCAGTTGCTCTCTAACCCGTGGATGGTTTTTGTCAGCAATGCACATATAGCGTTCTTCAAATAAGTTGCGAGATTCTATTTTCGGCATGACGGTATAGCTGCTATTAAATACAGCCGCATCTAAAAAACCCTCAACTAGCCACTCCTCGACTTTATCAGATTGGATTTCTTCAATTTCTATTTTAATAAATGGTGCTTCTTGTGCCAGATGTTGAATTAATGATGGTAATAAACAAATTTCGCCCAAGTCTGATAATCCTAAACGAAAGACTCGCATGGATGTTTTGGGATCAAATCGTTGTGAAGCGATAATTGCCATTTCAATATCAGAAATCGCCTGCCTAAAACTGGGATATAAACTTTGCGCAAGTTTGGTGGGTTTTACTCCAAATTTATCTCGCTCAAAGAGTGGATCATTTAAAGATTTTCGTAAACGGTTTAAATTATAGGTGACTGAAGGCTGACTCAAATTCAGTCGTTCAGCCGCATGACTAATATTTTTGGTTTCAAAAATAATGACAAACACTTTGATAAGACTTAGATCAATCAATTTTAATCTCTCGATTCAATGAGGAAGGTTTTGCCTTCCTCAATCTAGCTTTAGACTTGTACCGTTTTAACCGCCAATTTTGTGTTTTTCAAACGTAGATGAATCATTGAAATACTCAGCACAGCAATCATACATGGGATTGAAAGCGCGATGAAATTATAATGAATCGGTAAATTTAAGCTTAATAACCAACCACATAAGATGGGTCCTAAAATCGCCCCCAAACGCCCTACACCCAATGCCATTCCTAAGCCCGTTGCACGGATATTTGATGAATAAAATTGTGACATATAAGCCAATAATAATATTTGCCCACCAATGGAAGCCGCACCAGCAACAGCAATACAAAAATAAAGAATAATCGTTGGTAAGTTAAAACTGAGTAATATAAATGCAGCAGCCCCACTTAAAAATAGCGTACATAATACTTTGACCAAATTAAACCGATCCGCTAAATAGCCTCCACAGATTGCACCAAGCATTCCGCCGATGTTCAAGGCGAGCAGAAAAACCAAACTAGTCGACAGATCATAGCCTGCTTCTAGCATTAATTTCGGTAACCAGTTGCCTAAGGCATAGACCAAAACCAATGCCATAAATACACTCAACCAAAATAAAAGTGTAATCATTGCTCGATTGTCTGCAAATAAATCCTTGATTGGAGATTGAGAGGAAGATTGATTGTCTTGATCGAGACAAATTTTTGTCTGAGCTGTGTAATTAATATCGCTATTAATTTGTTTAAGAATGTCTGCTGCTTTTTCAGTTTTGTTTCTGCGAACCAAATAATCAATTGACTCAGGTAATAACAGCCAAATGATAGGTATCAATAACAGCGGTATCCCCCCAAGAATAAACATAATTTTCCAGCCAAATTGTGGAACTAACCACATTCCCAATAAAGCTGAACACATTCCACCAACTGCATAACCACTAAACATGAGCGATACTAAAGTTGAGCGTAATTTTTTTGGTGCATATTCTGTCATGAGTGCAATGATGTTCGGCATCACACCACCCAAGCCCAAACCTGCCAAAAATCGAAAGATTCCAAAACTTTGCGGATCACTTGCATAGCCACAAAGTAAAGTAAAACCACTGAATAAACAAATGCATAAAATGATTAATTTTTTGCGACTAAAGCCATAGCGCTCTAATTTATCACTCAAACTTCCAAAAAGAATCGCTCCAAACATCATGCCAAATAAGGCAACACTACCTAAAAATCCTGCTGTGATACTGTCAATTTTCCATTCTGCCATCAGCTTAGGCAGTGCCACCCCATAAATTACTAAATCATAACCATCAAAAATAATGATCAATGCGCTGAGTAAAATCACTCGCCAATGAATCGCCTTTAATTTGGCATGATCAATGACTTCATTTGCATTTATGGTTTGCATAATAGACCTCCCTGGTCAGATTATTCTGTTTTATCTCTTTTTTTATTTAGCTATATATTTCACTTTGCTGTAATTGATTGGTCAACGCAGCTTGGGCTTGCTGAATATCTTGCTCAAGAGAATGCTGCCATAACCAATCAAAACGATGTGTTAAATGCTGTCCGATAGATTCAAAATCTGAATATTTTGATGAACAAAGCTCGTATATTTCACCTGATTCACGTGATGTGTTTTGAACTTTGACTGCTCGTTCTAAGCGTATTTGCTGATATATTTCAGAAACTAACTGAATAGATTCACGTGTTAGTTCAGGGTTTTCTAATAATTTTGCTAGAATTAAAGCATCTTCAAGACCTTGACCAGCTCCTGCACCTTGATGTGGTAACATTGCATGTGCAGCATCACCTATCAAAATCACATTATTGGTATTGTTTTTATAAGTCTCTAAAGGCTGAATTTCATGTAAAGCCCAGATTGTTGGCGAGTCAATCAGTTCCAATAAGGCTTTACAGCTCTCACTCCAGTCTGAAAAATCAGCCAACATTTGCTGTTTTGAAACAGCCATTGTCCAAGGTATATTTTCAGACAATACCGTTTGTGTACGATCTGACTTAAATGCCACAATATTGATTTCCTCCCCCTGTCGAATTGGGAAGGTCAAAATGTGTTTATCTTTACCTAAAAACATTTGCGGAACATCTGCGATTTCCACATCGCGCCCTAATTTTTCAATCGCTTGTTTATAGTCTTGATACTTAATGATCCCCCGATATGCCCAAGTTCCAGAAAATTGAGGTTCACTGCGCGGCAATTGATGTGAATCCAGCACATGATTTCGGACAACGGAACGAATACCATCACAACCAATTACATAATCAAAGGTTGCATCTTGTCCATCAATGAAGCACACCGTCACTTGATCTTCATCTGCTTCAATATTTTGTACACGTTTGTTGAAGTGTACATTTGATAACGGAACTAAAGGAATTAAGCTATCAAGAAAATCTGCACGATGTACTGAAGACTGTCCAACAGATGGAGCAAGAGATGCTGATAGATATTCGTCGGTATAGCCATTCCGCCATTGGAACCAAATATCGGTATAGGGCGCTTTGACCTGATCTGCAATAGATTGATATTCTTGGCTTAAACCTAACAATTGGATTGCTTTTACCGCATTTGCACCAAAAGAGATTCCTGCACCAATTTCTGAAAATTCAGCAGCAGACTCAAATAAATGTACATCTAAGTTTGTATTTTTAACCAATTGGGTCATGAGTGCTAGTCCAGCAATACCTCCACCAATGACTGCAACTCTAATTTTTTTGTCCATTTTAGCATTCCTTACTAAATTACTTAGAATTCTATAATTGGTTATTTTTTAAGATAAATCCAATTTATATTTTTTGGTTTATACTATCTATTTTTTTGATATTTAGTTCACGCTCTGCTTTTAAATCTGCTTTTGTTTTTTATTAATTGTTAATAAAATCAACTTTCTAATAAACTTCATTGGATCGTGATGAAAGGCTAATAATTTTGAAAAATTGCCGAATAATTTAATTTAAGCGCATAACGCGAAGCAATAAGATTTTGCATTTCTGACCTGTATCACTCATTTTGAGTGATATAGGTCAATCTGATGATCAGTTTAAATAAATACAAATTAGCAAAAGACACATCCTAGAAATTTACAGTCCAAGCAAGTTGCGCTGTCCGTGGTGCGCCAAGAAATAAATAATCATCGCCTAAGAAATTTCCTGCATCTCTCCAATACTGTTTATTGAACAGATTGTCGATATTGAATCGAAGTGTATTGTCATAGCCATAAGCTCTGAAATTATAAGCTGTACCTAAATTAAATACAGTATAACTCGGCACTTTGACTGTACCCGTTTTATTGGCATATTTACTGCTGCTGTATTGCATACCTGCCAATAAGCGTAACCCATCTATTTGAGCCACTTGATAAGAGAGATAGTTTGCAAAACGAGCTGATGGCACATTTTGTGTCTGATGCCCTTGATATTCAGCAACTTGGATGTCCTTTAAGCGTGAACGTGTCAGTGCCAAAGTCGAGACCAAATCCAGATTTTGACTTAAACGCCCTTGCAAACCTAACTCTAATCCAAGGTTATGCTGTTGACCTTCAGCAATGAAATCTCGTTCAGTATTGGTATATTGATTGTCCTGTTTTAAATCAAACACTGCTGCCGTAAACAATAAATCTTGCCACTCATGCTTAACGCCTAATTCATACTGAGTGGAATGTACAGGAGCTAAAGTTTGACTTGGATTGTTGGCAAACCACGGCGCTTGTCCACCATCACTTATGCCTTTGGCATAAGAAGCATAAATGTTGGTATGTTCCCAAGGTTGATACATCAGCGCAAATTGGGGTAAGAAACGATTAAAATTGGTGTCTCGAATCTTATTTGACTCGACATTGTAGGCTCCCTCATTGAGATGAATCAGTTTGCCCCCCAAAGAGACTGACCATTCTGGATTAAAAGCAATTAAATCAATGAAATTCAATGCTGTTTGTTGACTATCTAATGATTTATAGTGTTTACCCAAATGCTTATCTGTGGGGATATAGCTTTGCGGGTCCTCACCTATATTTCCTGTAGACTCAGCCCCTTCAACTACAGGTAAATTAATTGCATCATATTGTGTATGACGTTTAGCAGTTTGAGATAATTCTAAACTTAACTGATGCTGCAAAAAACCAGTGCTGAATGCCCCATTCAATCCGATTTTAAATTGGTTGGTTAAGTAGCTATCATCTGGACTGCGAAAATCATAAATATCGTAGTTGCCATTTTGATCAAAGCTATTCCCTAAGCCCGTCGTTTGACAAATACTGCTATAACATCCCCAAGGAAATGCAGCGTAATCATCTATCACCACACGACTTTGTGATGCTGTAAAATTTGCTTTCCAGTGATCATTGAACTGAAATAAATATTTTAAACTGGCATTTAAACTGTCGTTGGTTACGGGTTTACTCCAGCTTTGATAAGCAAGTAAACGATCCCATTTCACATTTTGGGGAAGTGTCGTTCCATCCAATAACTGATATCCTGCCACTGAACGTTGACGTTGTCGCTGTGATTCTAGATCAAATTCTAACTTTGAACGTTCAGAAATATTCCAATCCAGCGCCATAGAACCAAACAAGCGCTTACCATCGGCATGTTCAACGTAGGAATGAATATCTTCTGTCGCAAGATTGATGCGATAACCAAACTGTTGCGTGTCTCCAAACAATCCACCTAAATCCGTTGCCACGCGAAAACCACCATAACGGTCGGTTTCTAATGTCATTGAACGAATATCTTCAGGTCGTTTGGTGACATAATTGATTACACCACCTGGTGTTGACATTCCACTTTGAACGGCACTGATGCCCTTTAAAATCTCGACCTGAGCTTTATTCTCAAGCGCAATATTTTGTTCGCCACGGACTAAGTTGCCATTCAGTAGATAGCTTGATTCAAGATTTAGCCCAAAACCACGCATCATAAAATTAGAATAATAACCAATAGGCGCATAACCATCGCCAATAGCTGCATCGTTCTTAACCACATCAGACAGTGTTTTAGCATGCTGATCTGCTAAACGATCTGCAGTAATGGTATGGATTGAAGCCGGAATTTCAGCAATATTAGACTGACTAAAACCTGATAAATTGACCTTGGGTTGATAATAAACCGTTTGTGCTGCTTCGGTTTGAACGTCGACTTTAATGGTTTTAAGCTGATGTGTATTTTTTTCCGCTTCTGCATGTAGCAGTACTGGACTCAATGCCAAACATGAAAATGAACCAACTGCCAGCAACGCTTTTTGTAAACGAGAAAATGGATACCTTTTCACTGTAATTGCCTAACCCCAAGATAATTTTACAAGCTAAATTTTAGCGCATGAGTATTCACAATTTTTTCTCAATGAACAAGCATTTCTATGCCATATTTAAGAATAATTCATGCTTTTATTGTGCAAGAAATCCATAATTTATTTATGTATATTACGATAAGCCATCTTTCTGTTTGCGTTATTTTTCAGCTGTTTTTTATTAAGTACTTTAGACCTTTTACGAAAGACATTTTAGAAATAAGGGACATGTCACTGCGCGACTAGACGCTTGAAGTCAATATCATTGAATTTTATTATTTTTTATATTTCATAAAACTATTAGAGCTCTTGCATTAGTCAAAATTTGAGCAGCTGTGATCTTTGTTATATAGTTAATCTGTTGAAAAATTCATACAGTAGAATATCATTTCTCTTGATCAATAAAATTAAAGCGATCAATATATTGTTTGATGATATAAGCCTTGTACTGCCACGCTTTAGCTCTAAAGTTTAAATTGTTTTGCGTAGGCGATACTCTACTTTTCAGAGATGAAAAGTAACAAAAATCTTCCGTTGAGCGAGGGGGTACATCCTAATACCCCCGCTCAACATGGCGATATCCATGTCACCTCGTGATAGCAAGACTGTTTATGATTCAAAAGTACAAAATAAATGAATCATCCAAATCGCTTGTATGAATAATCAGGCGGTTTGACTATATAAGGTATTGCATATAGCTAAATGACCCAAAAACCTACTTTCGCAAGAGGTCTATTATAAAATAGTTTATACTTTCGCAAGAAATATAGTGTTTTTAATTTGATTTTAATTTATGTTAAACAGCAATTAAATTTATATTTTTAGAGTAAATTAATGATAAACTATATTCGAACGTTTTATATTGAGTCTAAAATTAAAAAAACAGTAGATTTGGAGCTAAATAAATACAATTACTTTAATTTAATAAAAAAATTTAAAAATGAAAATTTTATTAGCGCAAAAGAGTTACTAAGATTAGATATTTTATTGGATTCATATACATATTCAGTAAAATTAAGACCTCTAGATGGCAATCTTACAAACAGTAGAACAGAACTAGAAAAATATCTGAAACTTCTTATAAAAAAAGATGTTGAAAGAAAATATATTAATTTAAGAGATGTCGGCTTTTTATCATGCTCACGAGATGAAGGCCTTTTTTCAGACTATACTAATATTTCTAGTTGGTGGCTTGCAACATTGTTTAAAGGAAAGAAAAGCTTATCAGATGAAAAACGAGAAAAATATCTAAAATTTAATCAAGAACAGATATCAGAAACTATTATAGACAAGGAAAACCCATCACCTGATAGTTTTACAGATAATCATCAGGATTTTTATAAATTTCAATGGCATAATAAGATTATGGCTAATAATGGTGGTGGCTCTCACCGTTTAGGACGCGTTATAACTCTATGTAATGAGTTTGATCATAATGAATTTTATGAGACTAATCTTCATAGCTTTTATATAGATAATTTAATTTTAGATACATTATTTGAAAAATATTGCCTTTTTATAGTTTTTAAAGATGAATCAATTATTCATTTTATAAACTTTATTTACTCAAAAAAAATTGAAGCATATACGCTTGATTTAGAAAATTTTAAAATTTTAATAATTAAAAAGGATAATACTTCTTCAAGCATATGTTCGATTTTAAATAATCAGCAGAATATTAAAGAATTTCTGGAGGAATTTATGATCTGAATAGTCATTAAAAAAAGCGAGATATACCTAATTTTTTATTTAAGCTGATTGATGCAAAAGTTTGTGTAATCACTTCATTATGGATTTTCGAATTTCTCGTGGTGTCATTCCAAATAAAACTTTGAATTGTTCTGTAAATCTTGATTGGGATTGATAACCACATTGATTAGCAATGTGACCAATATTCAATTGAGTCGTTTGCAACAAATGTAATCCATGACTTAAACGTGTTCTACTCCGAATATCTTGAATATTCTCACCTTCATTTTTTAATTTACGTCTCAAGGTCGAACTACTCATAAAAAGATCTGCTGCAATTATCTCAGCAGTCCAATCCAAAGTTAGATTATTTGCAATCATGCGATGTATTTTTTCACTGAACCGATGGGTTTGATTGATATTGGAAACATCGCGATATCCAAGATAATAAAGAATGCTCAACAGTTCTTTTTTTCTATATTTCATCACTCCTGCTGAGGACATTATTGCGAGTTGCATATATTGTAAAAGTGCAGTTTTAAGGATTGTATTGATATCCCCCTGTAGATATTCAACAGGCTGCTGAGGGTTCATTGGCAAGTCAGTAAAATCCTCTTGCTCAAAATCGATCAGCACAGCAAGATATTCCTCTTGATGAGGTATATTTCTCATATCTATACGTGAGCTATTCGATAAAAATACAAAAGTTCCTGATTGGCATGTGACCAATTCCGATGTACCTAATTGTTTCTCACCATTTAAAATAAAGATAAGTAATGGCTTTATAATTGGTACGTTACTAATCATTTGTTCTTTATGGGAACAATAAATTGAAAAGGGTAAATATTGCTGTTGATTGATCGCTGTTTTAGCTATAGCAATGAGGTCATTCATGATTGAATATTTGGAATGTAATCATGATTTTAATTACATTCCACTCCGTTCAAATTAGATTATTTAATAGCCCCTATCTTTGATAAAGAGCTTCGATTGTACTTGATGCAAGACTATGCGCTTTAACCATGTAGCCTGTTAATGCACCTGATGCACCTTTGGGTAGATCTAGCTTCTCAGAAAGTGCGTAGATCGTAAATTGATAACGATGAATCCCATGACCTTTTGGTGGGCAAGCTCCACCAAATCCAGTTTGTCCAAAATCATTTGTTAAATTTATGACTCCTTTAGATTCTAATTTTCCATGACCTGATGGAATCGAAGTGACTTCGGTGGGTATATTGACTGCTTGCCAGTGCCACCATCCACTGCCTGAGGGAGCATCTGGATCATAAACCATAATCGCATAAGCTTTGGTTGCTTTTGGCGCCCCACTCCAAGACAGCTGTGGAGATTTGTTTTCACCTGAACACCCAAAGCCTTGTTGGTATTCATGTTTCTTTTTCATGATTTCTCCCTGCGTGATGTCTGTACTTTTGAGCTTGAACTCATCCGCATAGGTAAAGCCTGAAAAAATACTGAGCAACGGAAATATAAATTTCACAATGTTTTTATTCATTAAGTTTATCCTGTCTAAATACAGCATCTTAATGTTTTTAATAAAATTTAATTCTCTCTAAGTTGCCATTTTTTCGCCTAAATCAATCATTCTTAATTATATTGGAAAATATATTGAAAAATATGTCGATAAGTAACTGATATGAAATTGATTACAATCAAAAATGTACTCATCGATGATGCTCTAAATGACTGCTAATCTAGCAATACTATAGAACCCATCTTTATACTGATACCATGATGGTTTTAAAATATTAATTTAAAACTTCATTTTTAAATGATTTATTGTAATACAAGATATTGATTTAAATTTTGTAGGGCAAAATTGGTGACGGATAAGTTGCCGCAACTATTTTTGCGTGTGAATATGATCCAGTCAGAGATGATGCTGAGCGTTATGCCGAAAGATTAAAAAATGCAGGTATTAATGTGAAATTACATCTGTTAACTGGAATGATTCATGGAGCAATTCATATGACCGCAATCACCTTAGAAGCCAGAAAATTTATCAAAAAATTGAGTTAGCTATCAATTAAGGCTGAACCAATACGACAACGACTTAAGCAAATTGTAAAGATTCAGTCTCTCAATATTTTTTGTTTTAAATGTTTGATACAACCCAAACAGCCTGTTATTCATCGAACAGGCTGTTTTGAACGATATAGCTATATCAATTTAAGGTGTTGTTGCTTTACTTGCGTCTTCAGCAAACTCTCTAAAATCAGCTTTTCGAATTTTAGCGTGAATACCTTTGGTTTTATCGACGACTTGAGACACTTCAAAATCAGTTGCAGCACTTAAGTAAGCATAAGCAATTGCTTCATCGATGCCATATTCTTTATTTAAGAAACGAATTGCTTCTCGTGTAGACTTTTTCATCGCTTCGTCAAGGTCAGGGTCTAAACCGGGTGTGATCCAAAACTCAGCATTTTCTGCTAAGGGTTGTACAATCTCTTGCCCCGGAATCTTATCTTTACCTGCTTTTAACAAAGTAAACTTTAAAGTCGCACGAGCAGAAGCCTCTAAAGCAGTTAAAGCGACTTCACCATCACCTTGCGCAAAATGACTATCGCCTGTGTAAAACAAAGCCCCTGCAACCTGAACAGGATAGTAAGCTATAGACCCAGCGCCTAATTCATTAATATCAATATTACCACCATACATTGCAGGTGGGACTGAATGAACGGGTTCTGAAGTATTCGGTGCTACACCCATGATGCCCATGAACGGGCTCAACGGGAATCGAATTGACTTACCTGATTCAGTTTTTAATACACCTTCATATTCACCTTTGGCATTTTTTTCGATGGGGGTAAATACTGAAACATTGCCATAGCGTTCAGGATGTTCGGCTGAAGCATCCACCTGTTGCGGTTTTTTAGGAAATTCACCAACCAAAGCGCCTTTGCCATGACGATTTGAAATCACCCCATAAGGCACACGAGGTTCAACTTTAATCACTTCGACTTTTAAAATATCACCGGGTTGTGCGCCTTGAATTGCAATTGGACCAGTCACGATGTGTGGTCCGTCTTTATGAAAATCATGCTTTAGATGAGATTTAGTAATAGTTTTTGCTTCATCTAAAATATATTCATCTGGAACACCCTTAGACTTAAAGAATTTTTCTGCATCTCTTCCTTGATCTTCAAGCAAGCCTTCATGTGAAACCGTATCGAATGTCACGGTACTTCCTGATGGCACCGAAAGTACAGGTTTAGCATCTTTATTTGGTAGGTATCCCCACGTTATCGTATTCAAGGTCGAAGGAACATAATAGTTACCTTTATATTCACCTTCTTGAAGCTGAACGGGTTTAGTAGAAAGCTGTTTAAGAACATTAAAATTATCCGCTTTAGCGACTGAAGAACCGAGAGTGGCAAAAATAAATAAAGACAAAACCGTGTGCTTAAACATATAACAGCCCCTTAATCATTGAAAAATAAAAATATTGTGCATGTGAAGTACAGCAAGTTTCATGCCATAGCAAAAAATCACAGGATTTAGAGGTTTTCAATTGAAAATGTGCTGTTTAAAGCCATAGTTATGAACCAATAACGGGCATTTTTTAATTATTGGTAAAAAAACAGCAACATGAATTTAGCATAAGCTGTCCATGTTGCTGAGGATTTTAAATTTTATGAGGATTTAATTTCTTTTTGTGCAAAAGACTTTGCTTTGTTTGGAAATACATCAGGCTTTAAGAATGATGATGCAATGATGGCAATCACAGCAAAACTGACGATATAAGTGATAACCAAATGTGTGCTACCACCACCGATACTTAAAAGTTTTGTCGCAATCAAAGGAGCTAAACCTCCACCTAATACACCCGCAAACTGTACAGAGATCGAAATACCACTATAACGAATTTCAGCAGGGAATTGACGTGCAAAAAGCTGAGATTGTGGTGCATACATAATTGGGAATACAACGCCAATTGCCAATACAATCGCAGTCCAAACCAGCACAGGATCTTTGGTATTCAACATGGCAAAGAATGGATAGCTATACAGTGCTAAGACGCATAGACCAAACCTAAACATATTCCGTTGACCAACCTTGTCTGATAAATGTCCACACAGTGGGGTCATGACCATAATCACCCCTGCACCACAAATCGTCGCAAATAATATTTCTTGTCGTGCGATACCTAACTGTGTCGTGGTATATGCCAAGGTAAAGGTTGAAGCAAGATAGAACCACGCATTTTCAGCCGCACGTGACAATATAATAGTCACTAATTCCTTAGGATGATTTTTAAATACTTGCAATGCAGGAACTTTAATTTCTTCAGCCTGTTGTTTAACCTGCTCGAAATCTGGAGATTCTGGAACTTTAACTCGGATATACCAACCTACGCCCAATAACACAATACTGGCTAAAAACGGTATTCTCCAACCCCAGCTAAATAGTGCTTCTTCGGGTAACATCGAAACCAGACCTAAAGCAATTGAAGCCAGCATTAGACCACCACCAGTACTGGCTTGTGGTAAGCTCCCCCAAAAACCCTTATTACCTTCAGGTGCATGCTCGACAGCCATCAGCACTGCTCCGCCCCATTCTCCACCCATTGCCATGCCTTGGATAAAGCGCAAGATAATTAAGCAAATGGTTGCCCAATATCCAATCGACTCGAATGTAGGTAACAGCCCAATCATGACGGTAGGAATACCCATTAACATTAAGGTCACCAACAACATTGATTTACGACCAATTTTGTCACCAAAATGTCCAAATACGATCCCACCCAATGGTCGTCCAATAAAACCAACAGCGTAGGTTGCAAATGCCGCAAGAACACCTGTCAAAGGGTCTAAGTTGGGAAAGAATAACTTATTAAAAATCAGCGCTGCTGCTGCACCATAGATAAAAAAGTCATACCATTCAATGGTCGTCCCCACCATACTTGAAATACCTGCTAAGCGGTGTGATGACTTTTTATTATTCGGATTTGTTCCTTGTACATCCTTCATTGCTCTATTCCTTCTTAACCGTTTTTTACATCCATTGAGATATATTCCATATATCTTGTATGATCCTTGGATTCACTTAAAAAATTTCTCTGATTCTCCCTTCATTTATTTGAATGAACATATTGTTTTAGCATCAGTGTGCTTTATGGCTAACCCAGTTCAGCCAATATTTTTTCTAAAGCAGGATTGCTTTTTTGCCACTTTGGTTGCTTATCTTTATCAATGATTAGGGCACGAACGCCTTCTAAAATATCACCATGCTCAAACCAAATATCCTGCAAATCTCGTTCAAGTTGCATGCATTGCTGTAAAGAAAGCCCTCGACCTAAATATTGCAGTCTTAAACTGGTCTGCTTGGCCAATAAAGAACGTTGCTGCAAAGTATTTAAAACTTGAGTTGCCCATGCTTGATGTTGCTGATCTGACTCATTGGCAAGGCTTTGTTCAATTTCATCTAAGTTCTCAAAACCAAAATGTTTACGAATATTGTCCACCCATCCACTGAGTTCACTTTCTACAGGTCGAGTGATAAATTTTGAAATGATCTGATCAATATGATCTTTGCTTAAATGATCTGTTTGGCTTAAAGCTTCTTCTAGTGCAGGAAACTGTTGACTGGGAACATGGTAATCTATCAAATCTAGATATAAGGCATCACTACTCGTGATCTGGTCACCTGTAGTCGCCAGATAAACGCCAATATCATCCAGCCGTGATAAGAAATGTGTGGCTGCGACATCTGGAAAGAAGCCAATCGCTGTTTCAGGCATCGCAAAACGTGACTTTTCACTGCTGACAATAATATGGCATGCCTGAGCCAAGCCAAAACCACCACCCAAAACATAGCCATCAAGTAATACCACAACCGTTTTTTGTGAGGCACGTATACAGTTCAGCATGGCATATTCAGCAATGAAGTACCCCTTATGACCCGCTGTGCCATTTTTAAAATGATCATAGAGGTAACGAATATCACCACCTGCACAAAAAGCTTTTGGACTGTTGGATTTAATCAATATCGCCTGAATAGTTGTATCGTCTTGCCAAGTTTCGATTTGCTGATGAATACCATTGATCATATCCAAGGTCAGCGCATTCAGACTCGATACACGATTTAATACAATGATGCCTAGAGCACCTTTTTGTTCAATGATTAAATGATTTTCGTGGTCCATGATTTAATCCTTTTATTATTGATTTTTAAATTGCGCTTGGCGCTTTTCTACAAAGGCTTGCATACCTTCTTTTTGATCCAAAGTCGCAAATATTGAATGGAAACTACGACGCTCAAAGCGTAAACCTTCTGCTAAACTTACTTCAAAAGCACGGTTAATCGACTCTTTGATCATCATTGTCGCCACTAAAGATTTTTCAGCGATCTTTTCAGCTGCTTGTAAGGTTTCAGCTAAAAGTTGATCTTTAGGGAAAACACGGGCGACTAAACCACTGTGTTCAGCTTCAATTGCCTCCATATGTCGAGCAGTCAGACACATTTCCATCGCTTTGGCTTTACCCACAGCCAAAGTTAAGCGCTGTGTTCCGCCTATACCGGGAATAACCCCAAGCGTTACTTCAGGTAAACCAAACTTGGCATTGTCAGCACAGTAGATAAAATCACACATCAACGCCAATTCACATCCACCACCTAATGCGTAGCCACTGACTGCGGCAATTAAAGGTTTACGGCGCTGAGCAATTCGATCGGCAAGGTTAAAGAAATCATCAAAATAGATATTGGGAAAGTTTAATCCTGCCATTTCTTTAATATCAGCACCTGCTGCAAAGGCTTTTTCTGAGCCAGCCAGCACCATACAGCCAATATTTTGATCTTTTTCTAAATCGTCCAAAGCTAAATTTAATTCATCAATCAACATAGAATTCAATGCATTTAATGCCTTGGGACGGTTAAGCGTAATCAAACCTACGCCGTTTTGCTTTTCCAATAAAATCGTTTCAAATTGCATATTTCAATTCCTAATCTGTAGCTACGCAGTGTCTTGTGGTACGACTTATAAACTTCGTGCAATGACCAAACGTTGGATGTCACTGGTGCCTTCATAAATTTGACAAATACGAGCATCACGATAAATACGCTCAATAGGAAAGTCTTTTAAATAACCATAACCACCAAATACTTGTAGCGCTGAAGAACAAACACGTTCAGCCATTTCTGACGAAAATAGTTTTGCCATAGATGCTTCGTTCAAACAGGGTTTACCAGCCTCTTTCAACCGTGCAGCATGGTGAACCAACTGTCGTGCAGCTTCGATTTCTGTTGCCATACTGGCTAAACGAAATGCAATCGCTTGATGTTCAAAAATAGGTTTCCCAAAAGTAATACGTTCTTTGGCATACTTGCTCGCTTCTTCTAATGCTGCACGGGCTAAACCTACTGCTTGGGCTGCGATCCCAATACGTCCACCTTCAAGATTAGACAAGGCAATCTTTAAGCCTTCGCCCTCTTTACCCAACATCAAGCTTTGGTGTACACGAACATCTGTCAATGCAATTTGGCAAGTATCTGAGGCATGTAAACCCAGTTTTTCTTCAGTACGAATGACTTCATAACCGGGTGTTTCACGCGGTACAATAAAGGCACTGATCCCTTTTTTACCTGCTTGAGGATCAGTTACTGCAAAGACAATAATGACACCTGCATTATGACCAGACGTAATGAACTGTTTAGCACCGTTAATTACCCAATCATCACCATCTTTCACTGCGCGTGTTTTCAGTGCTGCGGCATCAGACCCAGTATGCGGTTCAGTCAAAGCAAATGCGCCAATCATTTCCCCTTGCGCTAAGGGCATTAAGTATTTTTGTTTTTGTTCATCCGTACCAAATTTAGCGATCGGCACACAACCCACAGAATTATGTACACTCATGATGGTTGAAGTTGCACCATCTGCTGCTGCAATTTCTTCTAATGCAAGCACATAAGCCAAATTTCCTGTATCAGAACCACCCCATTGTTCAGAAATTAACATCCCCATAAAACCCAATTGTCCCATTTGAGACAATGCTGTTTTTGGAAATACACTGTGTTTATCCCATTCTGCTGCATACGGTTTAATTTGTTCTTGAGCGAAATTTTTCGCCATATCCTGAATCAATAATTGTTCTTCAGTAAATTGCATTTTTCATTCCTTGATCTGTTACATCACCTGCATAAAGCCTGCTCAGCTTATGCAGGATTTATACTAACCTGCATTCTTTTCTAATTGTTGTTTGGCAATCTCTTGATTACGCAATAAAAACCGTTGGATTTTGCCACTAGGTGTTTTTGGAAGCTCTGTCACAAACTCCACTTGTCTTGGATAAGCATGTGCCGATAAGCGCTTTTTAACAAATTGCCCCAGTTGTTCTGCCAAACTGTCAGAAGCAATTTGATGCTCTGCTAAAATCACAAAAGCTTTGACGATTTCAGTTCTTTCCGCATCAGGAACACCGATCACAGCTGCTTCAATGACCGCATCGTGTTCAAGTAAAGCACTTTCTACATCAAAAGGACCAATTCGATAGCCTGAGGTGGTAATCACATCATCACTACGCCCAACAAAACTCATGCTGCCATCTGCATGCAGTTCAGCAGTATCACCGGTTAAATAGTAATGTTTTACAAAAGGTGATTTACGGCTTTCTTGATAGCCACCGAACCACATCATCGGTGATTGCTGGATATCCACTGCTAAAATTCCAGGTGTATCTGCTGGGAGCTCGTTGCCTTGTTCATCAAGCACAGCAACACGGTATCCTGGACTTGCAAAACCAGCAGCACCAGCACGCACCTCATGCTCCAGACCATGATGGTTACACACCACCATGCCAACCTCAGTTTGTCCATAATGATCAAAAATAGGTGCATCGAGTGCCTGTTTAAACCAGCGGAAAACTTCAGGATTTAGAGGTTCACCAGCACTACTGACTACACGAAATTTACCTTTCAGTTGCGCCATTTGGGCAGGATCTGCAGCCATCATCATACGATAAGCGGTCGGTGCGCCTGCCAAATTGGTAATTTTATAATCCTCAATAATTTGACATAAACTTTCGATGCTAAAACCGCCTTCATAAAATAAAGTTGCATGCCCCAACAATAATGGTCCCGTAATACCATAGTACAGACCATATGCCCAACCCGGATCAGCAATATTCCAAAAGTTATCTTCTTCACGTAAGCCAATAGCATCTTTCATGTAATTACCGAAAGCAATTAAGGCTTTCAGTGGTACTTCTAAGGGTTTCGCAGGTCCAGTGGTTCCCGAGGTAAACATCAACAAAAATGGAGCTTGAATATTTTGCATGACCAAATCACAGTGTTCAGACTGTTGTTCGACCTTTTGCCAAAAATCTAAATCGCCATCCATAACACCATGATCATGCTGATCAGCAACCGTCATTATTTGTGGACATTGTGCGATTTCATCCAATTTGCTTCGATTCGCTGTATCAGTTACGACCAATTTACTTTTTGCCAATTGAAGACGATGTTCAATGGCTTTGGGACCAAATGCAGTAAAAAGTGGCTGATAAACTGCACCAATACGCCAAGCTCCCAAAATCACAACCAGCAATTCTGGTGTTCTTGGTAATAAACCTGAAATACGATCACCTGTTTCGACACCTTGTGATTTTAAAAAGTTAGCAAACTGACTCGACCACTTTTTCAGTTGGCTAAAGGTATATTGTTGTTTGCGTCCATCTTTACCTTGCCAATACAAGGCAATTTTTTCGCTATCAGCATCTGCATGTCGATCGCAGCACTCATAACATGCGTTCAGTTGCTCGACTGAACCCGATAACATTGCTTTTACTGCACCGTCTAAATTAAATGAATTAGCAACTTGATGATAATTCGACATATTATTTACTCCAGTCTGGATTTATTGTTATTCATGACACGAGTGAATCTATAGCTTTCACCATCCTTTGATGGTGAAATGGCTGATATTTGGATTAAGCTTCTTTCGCTAAGTATTGTTGGATAATGCTAGAAAAATCGAGCTGGGCATTTCCTTGCATACACAGTTGCTGATACAACTGCTGAACCAAACCACCTAAAAGAACAGGTTGTTTGACTTGCCCTGCTGCTTCAATGGCTAGACCAAGATCTTTCAACATCAATTGTGTGGCAAAACCATCACTATAGCCACGCCCAGCAGGTGCATTTGCAGAAATACCCGGCCAAGGGTTACAGACTTCAGAACTCCAGCAACGACCACTTGAGCTATTGATCACCCCTGCTAAAGCTTGTGGATCAATACCGAGTTTTGCGCCAAGTGCCATGCCTTCAGCAACGGCTGCCATCGAAATGCCTAAAATAAGATTATTGCAAATTTTCGCAATTTGACCTGCACCCACTTCGCCACAGTGCACGATATTTTTGCCCATTGGTTTGAGTACAGATTGAACTTGTTCAAAGGTATTTAAGTCTGTACCGACCATAAATGTCAGTGTTCCTGCTTGTGCACCAATCGTACCGCCTGATACTGGTGCATCGCATACTTGAATCCCTTGCTCTGCGCCTACGACTGCAATGTCTTTGATGCTTTGTGGATCAATGGTACTGCTGTCTATACATAAACTACCTTTTTTGAGTACTGCAAGTACGCCATTTTCACCCAAATAAACCTCTTTGACATGTTTTGCAGCTGGGAGCATAGTAATCACTACATCGGCTTGTTCAGCAGCAGCTTGTGGGTTGGCATGTGCAATGCCTCCTGCTTCAGTAAAATGAGCAATGGCAACTTCACTCAAATCAAAGCCATGTACCTTTAAACCAGCTTTGAGGAGATTATGAGCCATCTTACCGCCCATATTGCCTAGACCAATAAATGCAATATTCATCCTTGAACTCCTCGATTAACGTAAGCTAATGGTGGTATTCACTTCACCTTTTTCTTGTGTATCTTCAAACCAACGGCTAGTAATGGTTTTGGTTTGCGTATAGAACTGCACGGCTTGCTTGCCATAAGGTCCTAAGTCTCCGAGTTTCGAACCTCGTGAACCTGTAAAGCTAAAGAACGGAACAGGTACAGGAATTGGAATATTAATACCGACTTGTCCTATATCAATGTTGTTTTGGAAAGTGCGGGCAATCGCACCGCTTTGAGTGAACAAACCTACGCCATTTCCAAATGGATTTGCATTGACCAACTCCATAGCTTGTTCAAGCGTATCAACATGAATAATAGCAAGCACAGGTCCAAAAATTTCTTCTGTATAAATGCGCATATCGGTTGTGACTTGGTTGAAAATAGTTGCTCCCACAAAATTACCATGTTCATAGCCAGCCACTTTCACATCGCGACCATCAAGCAATAATTGAGCGCCTTGTTCAACACCACTATTGATTAAATCTATAACACGGGCTTTGGCACGTGGAGAAATAACAGGACCAATATCGGTTTGAGGTTCATGCCCTGCATTGACTTTTAAGGTCTTGGCTTTTTCGACTAATTCATCAACCCAGTTTTTGGTTTCACCCACCATCACCGCAACAGAAAGCGCCATGCATCGTTGTCCAGCAGCACCAAAAGCAGCACCCACCAAGGCATTTAAGGTTTGTTCTTTATTGGCATCTGGCATTACCACAACATGGTTTTTTGCCCCCATCATAGATTGCACACGTTTAGCATGTTGACCTGCTAAGTTATAGACATGTGTGCCCACAGCAGTTGAACCGACAAAAGAAATTGCTTTAATGTCTTGATGTGTACATAGACGATCCACTACTTCTTTACCGCCATGAACAACATTCAATACACCTGCTGGAACGCCTGCTTGCACAGCCAATTCAACCAACATCATGGTCGATAATGGATCTTGCTCAGAAGGTTTAAGAACAAAGGTGTTGCCGCACACGATTGCCATTGGAAACATCCATAAAGGAATCATGGCAGGAAAGTTGAATGGAGTGATACCTGCACATACGCCCAGTGGTTGTTGCAAGGTATAGGTGTCTACACCACGTGCCACACCTTCGATATATTCGCCCATTTGTAAAGTGCCAATTGAACAAGCATGTTCAACCACTTCTAAACCACGTTGAATATCACCTTCTGCGTCTGCCAAAGTTTTGCCTTGTTCAGCAGTCAACACACGGGCAATATCTTTCATGTTGTCACGGATTAAATCCTGTAACTTGAGCATAATGCGCATGCGTGTTTGGATTGGTGTTAAACGCCAAGTTTTAAAAGCTTCATGTGCAGCCGCAATTGCCGCATCCACTTCTTCCAAAGTCGCCATAGGTACACGACCCAGAACTTCCTGTGTTGCAGGATTTAAAATATCTTGCCATTCGGTTGTATTGGATTCGGTAAATTTTCCATTAATTAATAATTTAGCCGTCGTCGAATGAATATTTGACATCGTGTTCATAACCTCTCCATAGGCACTATTTTTTGTTGTTACTTTCTTTGAAAATAGCCAAAAGCAGTATTTTCATCAGCTCTGTTTCAATTCAAACTAACAAAGAAAATATAGATGACCAATAGAAATTAACGCACAATGAATGTGCAAATATGCACAAGGACGTCATAAACAATGAAAGTAGATTGGGATCACTTACAGTTTTTTTTGGTGCTGGCTCGCGCAAAAACGCTTACCAATACTGCACGGATCATTGGGGTTGAACACAGCACAGTATCTCGACGAATACAGGCTTTAGAGCTTGCTTTAGGTACACCATTATTTAGACGAGAAGCAACGGGCTATGAACTTACACAGGAAGGTTTAGCACTTGTACCTCGTGTCGAACAGATGGAACAAGCCTTTTTGCAAATTGAAAAACCGAACTTACCTTTGCAGGGACATGTGCGAATTGGCACACCAGAGGGCTTTGGTACTGCTTTTTTAGCTCAGTTATTGGCAGAATTATCCAAGCAATATCCACTGCTCACTATTGATCTCATTCCTGTGCCTAAAATGATTAAACTTTCGCATCGTGAAGCTGATATTGTAATTTCAATTGATCGTCCTAAATCTGGTCCTTATATTATTACCCGCTTAACGGATTATTGCCTTAAAATTTATGGCAGTAAAACCTATTTAGAATGCACCCAACCCATTAAAAAACTTGAAGATTTAAAAAATCATAAATTTGTGAATTATATTGATGATTTAATTTACAGTCCTGAACTGTATTGTTTAGAACGTTTACCTTTACAACTGAATGCTAATTTTCGAAGTAGCAGTATTTTAGCCCAACAGATCGCTGTCAGTGCTGGTGCTGGATTGGCAATTTTGCCCAAATTTTTAGCGGACAATAAACCTGAACTTGAACAGGTTTTAGCAGAAGAAGTTCGCTTTATTCATACCTTTTGGATGCTGACTTTGGTTGATTTACAGCACGAACCCCGTATTAAATTGGTCTGGGATTTTTTAAGAGCGCAGGCGGACAAATATCAGAATTTATTGATGGATTAACGCTGTAAGTTTGGGTTATTTAAAATCTAAACTCTGAATATTGTTGCTTACATCTGCTTCAATTTCCCTCGTTGGGCAAAGCACTGTTGTACGCTTATTATCTAACTATTAAGTAGATTGACGCTTCATAGTTTTATAAAAAAATGTGCCCTATTTAAACCAATATAAATAGGTTTATTTACTCTCAGTCTTCGATTCACACGCCTCTGCTAATGAGGCTTTGTGAATAATGTCAACGATATTGGCGATACAATATAGAGTATTTAACTGTACATCCGCATTGTCAAAACTACTGGCATGTTCATAACCATTAATTATAAAAGTTCCTTTCAGTGCCTGCTCATTTGTTCGGACATCCTCTCCAGATTGATAACACACTGTACCATCACCTTTTGAAGTGGGTTTTAGATCTAAATAAAATGTCGCTTTATTGGTTTTAGAAATTTTAAATTTTTCATCCAATAAAACTTGTCTTACGCCGTCTTTTTTATACGCATTATTATGTAAGTTGTGTGTTTTTGAACCCTCTATGATTAAATCAGCATCGTCTTCTTGAAGATTGCCTTGATCTTCCACTTTGACGCTACTTCGATCTTGTATATTTGGAAACTCAATATGCTCTTGCTTACCATATAAATCCATTAATTCAATCAGTTCCTGTTCACTGCTGATATTTAATTCTTCCTTGCAACGCCATACGACTTGACCGAATGCTTTAAAACTTTCATCAGCACCATAGTTTGCATATGTATTGGTATGATAAGTATCCATAATATGCTCATGTAATTTTTTTACTATATCAATATTATCTACATATACATCAAAAACACTTTCATAGCCTTTTTCATTGGCTTCTTGTTTCATTAACTGAGCAGGATCAATAAAATCTGGATTCATCATCGCCCACCAACTGTCTTTTCTTTGGTAAATTTCAGTATACGGATTAGCCGTTCGAGGTAATGACGCGGTAATTTCACCGTTGGGAGTTTTAGCCTTGATGAATATCCATGCTTTAGGATTTTTTGGAAAATCTTTAGCATTTACATAATTTGTAAAGGGTAATAACTCCAAGCCTCCGGGCGCGCTTGCTAAAGTCGCTGTTAAGCGTTCAGAGGTATCTCCAAACATAAATTTGGTGATCCAAGCTTTTAAGCTATTCAGCAACCCTGTAGATGCTTTCCAACCATCCCAACCAACAGTGAGGCGTTGATAGACTGCAGGCGCTCCCGTGGCAGGCATCGCACCATGCACCACACCCGCGATCTTATCTTTAACTTTATCGTTTTGAATCAAGGCACGTGTTACCAAACCGCCCATAGAATGGCTAACGATAATAAATTTTTTAAATTCTGATGTCGGGAATTCTTTTTTAACTTGTTTTAAAACTTCATGATTAAGTCTATCCGCAATTTTGTCCGCGGACTGCATATTGCTCTCTAGCCAATTATAGCCACAGGCAAATACTGGAAATTCGTAATCAGCCAGTGTTTCATGTTGTTCCAAACTTAATAATTCGATGACTTTGGCGCTTGACCAGTTGTTGAGTATTTTTTCTGTTGTCGCATTTCCAGGTTTTACAATTTTCTCCCATTCCACAGTACCTTTAAACTGGTCTTTTTGTTGATCTTTCAATTTCTTAAATGCTCGATTTAAATGACTTTCTAAATAAATCAATACATTTGCATAACCAAGATTGATTACCGAACCCCAGCCTCGTGCCAGTGCGATTTCTTTGGTAATGTGAGGAATGAGTTTTTTACTTAATTTGACCTCACCATCAAACCCCACTTCAGTCGTTTTAGGATTCAGTGCTATTTGCCGTTCCTTGGCATCTCTTTTACTGTATTCGATGATCGTGGAAAGTGAGACTTTGGGATACCAAACTTTATTCTTCTTTGTATCTTTGATATTTGACCCCATAATGCCTGGGATAAAAATAATTGGTACTACATATTTTGCAGGTACAATTATTTCACACTCCGTTTTCACACTGCTTGGGGTGGTCTGTGAAACATAAGAAATGCTGCCTGATTCATAAAGAATTTCATAGGCTTCATGTGTATACACATTATTTGACATGATTATTCTCCGAATTTACGGATTGTTTTTAAAATTGATTCATATAGTTTTAATGCATCAAATTGTTCTAAACTGCTAGTTTCACTATACGGAGTTGAATATCCAGTATCTACTTCAAAACCAATCAAAGGGTCTTTATTATCTCTTGCAGTTCCAGTATGTTCCCATAAAGCACTGATTCCATTCTTGCCTTTCATTTTCTCTATAGAAATCCATTCTTGACCTATTAAATACGGCGTATTTTTTTCACCTTTTCGAATATTATCTTTATCTATTTGGCGTTGGCTTTGTCCAACCTGTCTTAATTTATTCTCAATTCTTGGAATCAGTGGTGCTGTATCTCTTGAGTTTGTTTCTGCATCAAATCTTAAAACGACAGTCGGATAGTCTTTAAAATCAAAAGCCAATGTTTATTTACTATGTCTAAATTTTTTATCATTGTCTTGAATAAAACCCTGATAAATACATTGACCGTTTTCTTGTGGAATTTCATGTTCGGGACGATAACGTAAATTTTTAATCAAATGCTGCATTGCTTCATTACTTTTTTCAGTCCACATCGGTAAGTCACTATGTCCACCTTCAATTAAAAACAAGGTTCTTCGGTCAAGTACAAAGCCAAAGACTGTAAAAGGGCGCCCTTCGTTTTTTGACTTTTTACCCTTGAAGATTTTGGTAAGTCGTCCTGCTATTTTCTGTATTGGAGGATCTTCAGTAAGAAACCAGTCTCCTTCAGAATATTCTTTTTTTACTTTTTCAATGGCAACATTCAAGTCTTGAGGAGTGGCATTTTCCTGTACCTTAATAATAAAAGAATCATATTGGTCGTATCGTTGCAGTGGATTTGCTTCATCAGGAATATCAACTACATAACGCCCAATACAATACGTTTTGGTTTTTTCTAAATTAATCATATTATTTCCAGTATTTTTTAATTCTGATTTTGCAAAGGTAAAATTTATAGCAAGCATACAAAACGTAAACATGACATAACAACGTAACTTACTCATGGATGCTCCCTTTTTAGCTAAACGCGCTCCTGTGTAAGCTTGACAATTCGACATAGTAAAAAGATGATTTAACTATTATTATGAAGCGCTTATTTTTAATTTAGGAAAACTTAACACAAAATATATATTTTCTCAAATATAAATGATCATTATTTTCATTTAAACTTTGACTATATAGAAAAATTAAAATAATACATTGATTTAAAATAAAAAACCCAAGTCAAATCTTGGGTTTTTTAAAATGTTTAGACTCACATAATTTAATATGTATGAGCAACTGCTTTAGCACGTGCCTTATGCAATTTTTTATAACTGTCAATCAAACGTAAATGACGGTCTAAACCCTCTAGCTTCATGCTGGTTTCTGTCAAACCATAAAAACGAATGCTTCCCTCTAGAGAGCCAATCACTGCATCCATACGCTCATCACCAAACATACGGCGGAAATTCGCTTCATAGTCATCCAGATCCATCTCGTCATCCAGTTCGACTTCGAGCATGACATTCATACACTGATAGAACAAACCACGTTCAACGGTATTGGTGTTGTATTGAAGGAACTGTTCCACCAAATCTTTGGCTTCTTCAAACTGCTGTAAAGCAAGATAAATTAACAGTTTTAACTCAAGAATAGTGAGTTGTCCCCACACTGTATTATCATCAAACTCAATACCAATTAACGTCACGATATCGGTATAGTCATCAACCTCAACTTCTTCAAGACGCTCAACCAAAGCTTCAAGCTGTTCATCATCCAAACGATGTAAATTTAAGATATCTTCACGGAACAACAAGGCTTTATTGGTATTGTCCCAAATTAAGTCTTCAACCAAATAAATTTCAGAATAATCTGGCACGATAATACGGCATGCAGTTGCACCTAAATGCTCATAGACCGCCATATAAACTTCTTTACCCATTTGTTCAAGAATGCCCATCATGGTTGCAACTTCATCAGCATTGGCATTTTCACCTGCACTGCTAAAATCCCACTCAACAAAGTCATGGTCAGCTTGAGCACTAAAGAAACGCCAAGACACCACACCACTTGAATCAATAAAATGTTCAACAAAGTTATTCGGTTCAGTCACGGCATTACTGCTAAAGGTCGGCTTAGGTAAATCATTTAAACCTTCAAAGCTTCGACCTTGTAATAACTCAGTCAAGCTACGCTCCAAAGCCACTTCAAGCTTAGGATGCGCACCAAACGATGCAAATACGCCACCTGTACGCGGATTCATTAAGGTGACACACATCACTGGAAATTCACCACCCAACGATGCATCTTTAACTAAGACCGGGAAGCCCTGTTCTTCTAGACCTTTAATACCCTCAACAATACGTGGATACTTGGCTAAAACATCTTCAGGTACATCAGGAAGAGTAATTTCACCTTCCAGAATTTCTCGTTTAACTGCACGTTCAAAAATTTCAGATAAACATTGGACTTGCGCTTCGGCTAAAGTATTTCCAGCACTCATTCCATTACTTAAATATAAGTTTTCAATCAAATTTGAAGGAAAATAAACCACTTCCTGATCAGACTGACGTACAAAAGGCAACGAGCAAATCCCGCGTGCTGTATTGCCTGAGTTGGTGTCATAGAGATGCGTACCTAACAATTCATTGTCTGGGTTATAGATCTCTAAAGTATATTCATCCAGAATTTCTTTAGGGAGTTCACCATTTGGACCTGGTTGAAACCATTTTTCATCTGGATAATGCACAAACTCAGCATTGGCAATCTCTTCCCCCCAAAACTGATCGTTGTAGAAGAAATTACAGTTTAAACGTTCAATAAATTCGCCCAAAGCAGATGCCAAAGCGCTTTCTTTGGTTGCACCTTTACCATTGGTAAAACACATAGGTGACTGTGCATCACGAATGTGTAATGACCAAACATTGGGAACAATATTTCGCCAAGAGGAAATTTCTATTTTCATGCCCAAACCTGCCAGAATCTCTGACATATTGGCAATGGTTTCCTCTAAAGGTAAATCTTTACCTTCAATATAAGTTGAACTTTCTTTTGCTAAATTTGGCATCAGCAAAGCTTGCGCATCAGCATCAATGCTTTCAACTTCTTCAATGACAAATTCAGGACCTGTTTGAATGACTTTTTTAACTGTACAACGGTCAATCGAACGTAAAATCCCTTGGCGATCTTTGTCTGAAATATCAGCAGGAAGTTCGATTTGGATTTTAAAAATTTGTTTATAACGATTTTCTGGATCAACAATATTGTTTTGAGATAAACGAATGTTATCAGTCGGGATATTTCGTGCAGCACAATAAACTTTAACAAAATAAGCTGCACATAACGCAGATGATGCCAGAAAATAATCAAAAGGACCCGGTGCAGAACCATCACCCTTATAGCGAATTGGCTGATCAGCAATAACGGTAAAATCATCGAACTTCGCTTCTTGTCGAAGATTATCGAGATAATTAACCTTGATTTCCATGTGGGCACCTAAAGAATCTTATGTGTGAACACGGACACATAAATTTAAATATTGAAAATAAGTCAAATAACACACAACAAATTGACTTAAAAAGAAACTAACATCAACGAATATTAGTCAGAATGGGCGCTATTATAGAATTATTTTATTAAATTGATAATGCTTGTCTGGCGTTAATCGAAAATCTATCTAAATCATCCTGTGTGAGCATCAAATATTTATCTGCTCAATACTGCATAGATCAGTTGAATTTTTTATTGAATAAGAAACCAATAAGTGATTTTTTCCAAAAATATTTTTTGTAATTTCCATCTGAAAGCTAGACCTAGTGTGCCTTTTCATCGAATGTTTAAGTTATAATTACTTACATTATTTTACCTTTCATAAAATTCTGTATTAATAAGGGTCTGTTGAGTAATCGTCTATGTTTGTGACTACGCCTGTTGTTTAGGTGATATTCACACTGAATACGGAATCTAGTCATGCTATATGCTGAGGTGCATTGTTTAGCAAGCTAACAACGTTGTGACAAAAATACCACTCTCCCCGCTGTGGCTTGCGTTGTAAATAAACAACGAAAGCCTTTTATGAAAAATCAACAGCCCCTAAAATCTGAAGTTTGCTATGTCAAAAAATCTCGCTACACTGATTGGTTTCAGTGCAATTTTGCAGTGGTCATCCATCGTAGGTTTACTGAAAAAAATCAGTTTTAGTATGGGCGCAGATTTAGCAGTACTACTTATGTATAGCTTAAGCACATGTATTTTATTGCTCTTCTTTAAAATTCCAAATTTAAAACTTATTTCAAAGAAATATTTAATCTTTTCAACTTTGCTCTTTGTGATTTATGAGTTGTGTTTTTCTTATGCAATCGCTCTAGCACAAACGGCTCAACAAGCGATCGAAGTCAGTTTAGTAAATTATCTTTGGCCTGGCTTAACGGTTGCCATGTTGATTCTATTTAAAGAAATCAAATTTAATATTTTTGTTGTGTTTGGTTTAGCTATTAGTTTAAGTGGCATTGTCATGATTCAAGCTGGACAAGGCGCATTAAACTGGACAAATATTTTATCCAATATTCAAGCCAATCCAACCAGCTATATTCTTGCTTTCCTTGGTGCATCGTTGTGGTCGTTATATTGTGTTATTACCAAAAAATACAGTGATGGACACAATCCGATTTCATTCTTTTTTGTGGCGATCAGTTGTGTACTATGGGCAAAATATTTATGGTCACATGAATTTAGCTTTAATGTAATCCAGCATTTTGAACTGTCTACCTTTGCGCTGTTAGCGATGGTGTCTTTTGTGATGGCAATGGGTTATGCCGCATGGAATATTGGAATTATCAAAGGCAATATTACCATTTTGGTGACCTTGTCTTATTTTAGTCCAGTCATTTCAACCGTGATTTCCATGACGATTTTACAAACCCGTTTACCTACAGAATTTTGGTATGGTGTGATTTTAGTGACAGCAGGTTCGTTGGTATGCTGGGTTTCAACCAACTGGCAACAACTTAAAGATAAATTCCTCGCAGTCCTTAATTAAAATATTTTTAAATTTTTTGATTTAATAATGCATACCAATTTGGCATAACCAAATGGTTTATAAGATTATTTCTATAATTTGAAGAAAGTTCAATAAACTGACACCTAAGCTGAAAAGTTTTATAAAAGATACTTAAAAGATTTATAACGCATTAAAAAAGCACCCGAAGGTGCAAAGCACAAAACATTAAAAATTAAATAATATAGCGTTTACTTAAGCCCCACTCAGCGAGAATCCGACGGTACATGGTAGAAGAGCGGTCTGCTTCAAAGTGGGCTTCCATTGAAATATCTAATGGAAGTTCTTCAGGTTTTTGACTTTCGATCATGTCCTGATCTTCTGCAAAAATCTGAGCGTTGAAATCATAAACCGCCTGTAAATCTCCTGTTGTATCGAAGTTACGTGTGAGTGGGACAAATAAACGGGTTTTGTTAGATGAAACAGGACAACATGCATTTAAAATTTTTAATACACCTTGTCGTGGAAATTCAACTTTTAACACCGCCGAAAATGGTGGATAAACATCAAAAATACGTTTCCACAAAAATCCTTCTGGTGCTAAATGTTGTAAGCCATGCGGATAATTACTCACACCGCTGACATATTCAGTATGTAAACCATAAAATGTTCGTTCAGTGGTGTATTTAGGAACGATCGGATTATTTGCATCTGCAAAAGATTGGTGATGCACCCATGCAAAATGTGCAACATCAATAAAACCTTCCAGTTGACGACCACTAGAGCCTGCAATATCAACAAATGGAGGCAATATTGCCTGATGCTCTGGATCATCCCATGTATCTAAAACAGGAAAATTTGCTAGCTGTTCATCACGGCTAAATAAACTGGTCCAGACCAAACCATACTTTAAAACCACAGGAAATTTTGTCAGGCTAAAACGCTCAGAAATTTTACTGAGTTCGGGCTGTGCTGGAATCTTGGTACATTGTCCTTTGGTGTTGTAATGCAAGCCATGATATGGGCAAATAATCTCCTCACCCTCTACCCAGCCTTTGGTTAACGGTACGCCACGGTGCGGACAAATATCTCGAACCAATTGAATTGCACCACTTTCTGTTTGGTAGAGTGCCATTTTCACATCTAACAGCTGGACTTGTTGCGGTTGCATTGTGACGTCTTGAATACGTGCCACTGGATACCAGTGTTGAGCAAGTATCTCCCAGTCTTTAGGTTCAAATGTACTACATTGCGGTTGGCTAAATAGTTGAAGAACTGGAATTGCATTCATACTAAACTCACAAATTTTATATTTAACTTCATTAACCTATGCCATGATGCAGTACTGAATTTCAGTTAAGTGCTTAAGGCATACTTTAAAATTACGAATTTAGTTAAATTCTGTCTATTAGAAAGTTTAATATTGATCATTCTAAAAATTAGAACACATTCGAAGAACATTATTTTTATTTTAGAACGATAAATTGGCATAGAAATCGCTTAGCTTTTCACTGACCTTGTTATTTGTTTAACTGAAAGAATAAGCAAAATGTCTCCCGTATCACCATGGACAGCGTTATATGCCAATAAATATGACTTTTTCACGATTCTCTGATTATTTTATCGCTGTTGCAAAAACAGGGAGTTTAAGAAAAGCTGCGGATCAGTTGTATATTTCTGTTTCGGCAATACACCGTCAAATTGCTTTAGCTGAAGAAGAATTTGGAATCGATCTATTTGAACGTTTACCCAATGGCTTAAAGCTCACCCTTGCTGGAGAATTACTCTATGCAGATTTAATCAAATGGCAGAAAGAATTCCAACTTACCCGTAATCGTTTTGATGAAATACAAGGGCTTTCACGCGGAACCATTGACTGTGGGCTGATTACTGCGCTCAGTGATGGTTTTGTTCTCGATTCTATTCAATATATGTATGAGAACTATCCTTGGATCAATTTTAACTTTCATATTCAGGACAGTGAAAAAGTTTCAAATATGATTATGGACGCTGAGATTGATTTTGGCATTTTGTTGAATCCTAAAGGACACCACCAACTTGAGGTTTTAGCATTTGTTGAAATTCCAATCGGGTTTGTTTTACCTAAAGATCATCCACTCACTAAAACTGAAAAAATCCATTTATCAGATACCTTAAATGATCAACATTTAATTCCAAGTGCACCATTAATCATTCAGGATTATGTGCAAACACTGTATAAACATTATCAAATTGCACCACATCACCAGTTAGAGTGTAATGACATCCGAATGATAATGTCATTAATTCAGAAAAATTTAGGTATAGGTCTACTTTCTTATATCGATGTCTATCCTTATTTAGAACGAGATGAACTTTGCTTTAAACCGATTCGTGAAAAAGGTTTGTACCCACTAACACTAGCCTTATGTGTTGCACCAAAGCGACAGCTTTCTCGTGTTTCACAAGTCATGATTAAGCATTTGATTGAACAAATAGAGCGATTTAAGCTCAAATTGATTGATTATCAATAAGCGCTGTAGGGGATGAATCTGATATACATTTTCTTATAAGATACGCAGCAGTCTGAAGCACATCTTGTCGCATATTGAAGTTAACGTCCTTGTCAGCACTCAATAAAAGTTGATAAACATCTAAGATGTCATTAACCCAAATCAACTTTGAATTAAACCGATATAACCATATATCAATCCAAAGGATTACCAACAATATTATTAATAATGCCACGCATGATATGAGGACCTTGTTCGCGACGCAAATCTGCATACCATTCTTTGGTTACAGTCTCATCTTTCATATGCGTGACATCACAACGTTTTCGCGCGCGCAATACCAATTCATTGGCACGCTCATTGCGTTTATTTTGATAACGTTTTAATGCATCTTCTAAACCTAAAGTATTGATCTGCAATGCTCTTGCCAAATAGATCGCATCCTCCATGGCTTGACAACCTCCTTGACCAATATCAGGAGTGGTACTGTGTGCAGCATCGCCCATGATCACTACACGCCCTTTATAAAATTGGGTAAAAGGTTCAATATCATGAATTTCTACACGATTGGTGGTTTCTACATCTATTGCCTCAATTAGGTTTTGTACAGGGGCACACCAATGCTGAAAATATTGCTTAAATAAAGTTTTATATTGGCTTTTGTTATTGTCTAAACCTACAGGCAATGGAACATCAAAGAAAAAGTAAAAGCGATTTTCAGCAATCGGCATCAACGAAACTCGTTTTCCATCACCAACAAATGTTGTCCATTGATCTGCTTGTGCCAATTGATCAGAAATTTCAACCAAACCATTCCAGTTGACATATCCCGCATAGCGTCGTTCAACCTGCTCACCCAAAACATACTGGCGTGTCAAGGAATGTGTGCCATCAGCACCAATCACCAGTGCTGTAGTAATTTCAGTTCCATCTGCAAATGTAACCTGAACATGTTGATCGATTTGTTTTAACGCCACCATTTTTTTTCCAAGGTGAATATCGTCTCGACCAAATTCATCCATCAACATATTTTGTAAATCTGCACGCGAGACTGGATACGGACGTTGTCCAACCTCTTCAATTAATGGCAATAAACTAAATTGCGTCATTTTATCGCCAGTTAAACCATCGAAATAGGCTAAATGATCCATTTGACCACCAAGTTTGGCAATTTGTTCCGTTAAGCCCAAGTAATTTAAGCACTTCACACCATTTGACCATAACGAAATTGCTGCACCTACAGCCCTGATCTGCTCAGTTTGTTCGTAGATGGTGACCGTATGACCGAATTTTTTTAGTGCAATACCAGCGGTTAGTCCTCCCATACCTGCACCAATAATTGTAATCTCCATCTATTTCTCCTCTGATTGTTTTCTCGCACTGTTGCCTAAAATGCTAAAAACGTGCCATTTATATAAAAATCCATACATTTTCAGAGAAGAATTGGCATAGGCTGTGCATGATAAGTGCCATAAGATATTGTTTTTATGAGTGCTTATAAAATATTTGTCACTGATAAGAACGCTTCTATTAATGTGAATAGTAATATGAATGGTAAATAAATATGGCAACTTTACTTGCACCAAATTTTGAACTTCCTGCACATTTACAGCGATATACAAATTTGGCAGATCCCCGAATTGGGGCAAAAGTACTTGAATGTTCAGATGAATTTTTTGCTGAGGCTTCACGAATGTTGCAATTCGATGCGCCTGTTTTTGTCGAAGATAAATTTGATGACCACGGTAAGTGGATGGATGGTTGGGAAACCCGCCGTAAGCGTCATTCAGGTTATGATTGGGCAATTATTGAATTGGGAGTTGCAGGTAAAATCAGTGCCTTTGACATAGATACTACTTTTTTTACCGGCAACTACCCTGCATCGGCTGCTATAGAGGCATGTTATGCACCAAATGGGAACCTGAATAATGCACTGTGGCACCCCATTTTAGCCAACTCTATACTTGGACCTAGCCAACATCATCTCTTCAATGTGAAAAGTGAAGATATTTTTACACATGTTCGATTAAATATTTTCCCAGATGGCGGCATTGCACGTTTTAGAGTTTATGGTGAAGTGAGTATTCAGATTCAAGACCAAACACAAACTTTAGATTTATTGGCATTGGAAAATGGTGGGCGGGTAATAGCTTATAGTGATGCCCATTTTGGACATCCTCGTAATTTGATCAATCCAGGACGTGGAATCAATATGGGAGATGGCTGGGAAACAAAACGCCGTCGAACCCCTGGCTTTGATTGGTGTGTTTTAGCACTCGGCAAAAATGGTTTGATTGAAAAAATTGAAATCGATACTGCACATTTTAAAGGCAATTACCCTGCTCAAGTCTCCATTCAAGCCACTTATATTGAAAATGCGACAGACCCGCAATTAATTCCACAAAGTATGTTTTGGTCGTATTTATTACATCCCCAAGATATGCAAATGGATCATATCCATCTATACATCGATGAAATTTTAAAACATGAAAAAATTTCTCATATCCGCGTCAACATGATTCCAGATGGGGGCATCAGTCGGATTCGTCTATGGGGGAAAATCATTGATTGATCTCATGAACTATATCCAAATTCAGCCACTCAGCAAAGATGCTTTTGCACCTTTTGGTGACGTGATTTCCTGTGAAGGCAATGATTTTTTTCCGATCAATAATGCGCTAACCGAACGTTATCACGCCTTAGCTTTAGCACAAACCAATACAGGACAAGTCGGTTTAAGTATTTTTCGGAATACTCAAAAAACAACTGTTCCCTGTACAATCAAAATGCTTGAACGCCATCCTCAAGGTTCACAAGCCTTTATTCCGATGCATGGTCAATCTTTTTTAATTGTCGTTGCAGCACAACTTGACCAAAATACGCCTGATCTAGCGCACATTTATGCATTTATCAGTAATGGAAAACAAGCCATTAATTATCATAAAGGAACTTGGCATCATCCATTATTGACGCTCGAAGCACCGAGTGATTTTGTCGTGGTCGATCGTATTGGAGAGGGTCATAATTGTGATATCTTTCCATTCGAAGAAAATATTGTGTTAACTTTTTAATCATCGGCTTATTGCTAAACCATTGGGTTCAGTAATAAGCCAAAGTAACATAGATTTATGCGACACAAACGCTATAAAACCATAATTTAATTATCATAAAGACCAGTATCATCGATTCCTTTTCTCAGGCTTCAATGCATTTAAATCATTAAAAATGATACTTAATCAATGCACTGACATTATTTTCATCTTTGCCTGAGATACCATATTTATTATTCCAAACCGAATATTCAACACCTAAATATAACTTTGTGTTGGGTGAAATATGTTTGCCCGCATTCCATTTCCATTGTGTGGTCCAGTTTAACTCACTGGCATGGTCATCTTCAGCAGTTGACCAATCCAGAAAACCATCAATCAAGAAATCTTCAGATGCAATTGTAAATGGCACACCAAAAACGAAAGTCAATTGATAGTCATCATCTGTATTTTTATAATTATCCGCCTTATAAAAATTTAATTGGGCATATTGAAAATATGGAATCGCCAAATCTACACCGATCCCATATAAGTAATTATTAAAACCTTCTCCACCTTCCCAAGTAGTTGCAATCAAAACATCTTTAATAGGACCAACCTCTAACTTTCGCCCTGAAATCGCCCCTAAGCTCAAGCGTGGTGAAACTTCAAAATAAGTTTCATTACCTGAAACGTCATTATTGGTGCGGTCAGCAAATGCAAAAAAATCACCATATTTCAATTTTGCCGCATATTCAAAAGTAATCGTAGACTGGTCATCTTCTCGAGCTATCAATTCATAGTTTTTACCATATAGCCCTGTAATACTAAAATCTTGCCAGATTGGAGCAGCTTGAGTGCCAAGTGCGGTACATAGCAAAGTTGTGAACGCAGCAAACTGTGTCAATTTCATTTTATAAATTCCCCATAAGAAACAAAGATAAACACCGCAATAGATAAGCAAAAACAAAGCCAATATTTTTATAATTGGTAAAAAATATATAAAAAAAGCTCAAATAAATGAGCTTTAAGTCCTTGATAAAATGTATTTTATACTTTAGCTTCCCCGATAAGTGGAGTACGCAAAAGGACTGATTAATAAAGGAATATGATAATGCTGGTTAATGTCATTTACAGAAAAGTAAATCACGACTTTAGGAAAAAAAGTATCTAAATCAAAGCGATTAAAATAATCAGCAGTATAAAATACTAAATGATATTGCCCCGTTTGTATCTCACTTAGATTGAAATCTGCAACACGCCCATCATTGTTCGTTTTAGACTCAGCAATCAGTTGCTCCTGTGCATCAAATAATTTGATCACAACATCTGTTGCAGGTTTTCCCAAATGTGTATCTAAAATATGGCTACTAATCATCGGATTTCCTTTATGACTCAAATTCTAATGTTCAGACAATGCCTGCGTTAAACGTAAAATTGCGATTTCACTCAACTGTTGTTTCACGATACGTTGTTCTGTTTCAACATCATTCAATAAACGATATTTCAATGCCTGTAAGATTTCACTGTGATCCAAACCTAATGCACGAATCAAAAACAGAAATCCAAACTTTTTTTCATAGGACAAATTGCCTTTTAATAAAGCATCTTCTATTTCGCTGCTTTGTTTTATTGCAGATTGTTCACGATTGGAAAATTCACGTTCTTGTTCAGTCAGATTCGCTTTAGCCTTTTTTTCACCAATTCGAGGATGATTGTTTAACGCTGTTAAAATCTCATCCCAAGTCCAAGTTAATGCCTGTTTTTTGGCATAATCCAAAAGGTCATCTAAACTTGTAAATGGACGTGTAGAAACAATATCTTGTGTCCAACGTGGAATCTGTACACAATGATTAAGCATTGCTTGAGCTTGTTGTTTTGAAATTTGATTAAATTCATTTAAATTCACAAGTTATACCTATCATTCAAAATGACTAAAGACTGAAGCGCTTTTTTAAAGCTTTTCTGCTCATTTTTAACATTGCGTTGATGCCTCTTGCGCTGGATGATATTTAAACCAATGTTCTGCAATATCTCCACGCCGACATACCCAAACATTGTCATGTGACTGAACATAATCCAAAAAACGTTGGAGTGCTTTAAAACGTCCCGGGCGCCCTAATATACGACAGTGCATGCCAATCGAAAGCATTTTTGGCGCTGTTTCGCCTTCCGTATAAAGCACATCAAAAGCATCTTTAAGATATTGATAAAACTGTTCTCCGCTATTAAAACCTGCTGGTGCACAGAATTTCATATCATTACTTTCTAAGGTATAAGGAATAATTAAATGAGGTCGGCTTTCACCATGTGCATTGGTTAAATTTGTCCAAAATGGCAAATCATCACCATAGTAATCACAATCATATTTAATCTGAGGAAATTCTGCCAATAATTGCCGTGTGTTGGGGCTATCTCGACCTGTATACCAACCGATTGGGGCTTGTCCAAATAATGCTTCAAGCACACTGATCGCTTGATCCATATGTTGACGTTCTGTGTCTATATCGACATTTTGGTAGTTGAGCCATCGTTGACCATGTGAAACCACATCATAATTGGCATTTTTAATTGCATTGACGATATAGGGATTGCGCGCCAATGCCATCCCGACTCCAAATATGGTCATGGGTAACTTTCGTTTTTGAAATTCATGATGAATGCGCCAAAAACCTGCCCGAGAACCATACTCGTACATTGAATCCATAGACATATGTTTATCTGGGAAGCTTGCAGCACCGACAATATCGGATAAAAATTGCTCAGAACCAATATCACCGTGTTCAATATGATTCTCAGCGCCTTCTTCGTAGTTCAGGACAAACTGTACTGCCAGTCGAGCTTGGTTGGGCCATTCCACTTTAGGAACTGAACCGTGATAACCAATCAAATCCCGTGAATAAGAAGCATTTTGAATTTGATCAATAAGTGCTTGACCACGTAAATAAGTTTTACTCACTCAAACCGCCTTTAAACTTTTCAATCACCATTTTTTAGTGTGAATGATTAAGCAGTTTTTATGCCAATTTCCGTGATGCGCTATTGCATGGGTTGAGAACTTAACTGCAAATGCTTTTTATCTCCACTAAAAATATATTGGTGTTTCCCAATTTGAAAACTGTGATGGGTCTGCTGATTTTTATCCAATTGATTCGGTACAATTTTTGAGTTATTTTCAGTGAATTCTTTGACTAAAAATTGATAAATTTTCTCAGCCATTTGTGGATCTAATAATTTATTCACGATTCTATTTTGAAGATATTGATCTAAGCGCTGAGTAAATATTTCAATTAAATCTTTATCACCTGAATTAAAAATAGTTTTAAATTCATTCAATGTAGCAACATGCTTATCGAGTATTTTTAATCCTGTTGTTTGTATGGCATTCACTTCAAATTGATCTGTACGCTCAAAAACTGCATTTAGGCTTTTTTTAGCATCTGTAAAATTTGGATCCTGATCAGAATATTGCTGATAAATCTCATCAAAAAGCTGCTGATATTTATATGAAATCGAAGCATAATCAGACAATCTAAAATATTGCTTTTGATTTAAATACACTAAATCATCTGAACATTTCTTGCCACATTGTGCTTTCTGTTGTTTGCTTATTGCACTTGTTTGGAGATACTGCTTATAAAGATGATCGGCATCATCAAGGTATTGTGGATTGTACGTCCATTTGTATTTCACCAAACTTGCATCACCTGCGGTAAGATAAGTTTCATATCTCACCACTTTTCTATCCTTAGCTAAGTCTTTCTCCCATAAATCACGATATTGGTTCAAGATCTTAACGCCAGCAATGGTAAAGTCAGAAGCAGCTAAGGCACAATTTTTATTGTCTAGATAACCTAAAAAATCAGAAACAAAAATAACATCCATCTGATAAACATCTATTTTTTCTGAGTTATCACTTTTTAAAAATTCATCCAACACTTTAAGAGGCAAATAATCAATTCCCTTACATTGTGTTTGCAGTGGTTGGGCAAGTTGAGTTAAATCTGCCTTTAAGGTCACAATATCTGCATATGTGGACAGCGATATACCACCCAGTAATCCCAATAAAGCTATTTTTCTCATCATAGGTTTCATGATGTTCTTCTCATATTTTATTTGTAAATAAAAAACTCGGCATTGCCTAATTGATTATTGAGTAAATCATAGCGAAATTCACGCATCAATGTTGAGCTCAATGCTTGCTTCTGTGCCATCATGATTTTTAACAGTTGTAAAAACTGACCATGACTAAAGACCAACAAATGTTGATCGGTGTAATGCGATTTAAGTGCGTCTAAATGTTGCATAAAATCTGTAACGCGGTAATAAAAATTGGCAAAAGATTCAGCATCATCACTTGTGATTAGATTGACATCGGCACGACTCCAATAGTCATCTACCCAAGGTTTACGTTCTTCTAAAGTGGTGTTTCTACAACGTCGATCTGATAAATATGAAAATTCTTGAATATTCAAAACTTCAGGCGTAATTTGATCCCGAAGTAAAACAGGTTCGGCAGTCAGTCGTGTTCGCAAAAAAGGTGAAATATAGATTTGCTTGGCTTTTGGCAGAGTATTCGCCAGATTTTGAGCTTGTTGATGTCCATATTCTGTCAAAGGAATACTGGCATGCGATTCTACTCTTCCATTAACGTTTCCTAAGCTTTGCGCATGGCGAATTAAATAAATACTCATTTAAACTTTGCTCTACTTTGTTTTATTATAAAAAGTACTTCATATTTTTTTGATGTTCAGCATTTAAGCAAAAACATGCAATCAATGTTTTAAAAATAACGCTTTCTCGACTGCTCTACGGTTGACTAAACCTTGTACAGTTTTTCCACTCGCTTTAATCCATACATCGAATTGCTGACCTGCAGCAATATAATCCAATGTATTTAGTCGCTTCAATAAGGTCGAATTTTGAAAAGGATTGATTCCAATGTTATACGCCAATGATACCAATGCATCAAATTGATTTTGACTCAATGGCACTTGAACAGCACGACTCACGGCTTGTTCAAAACGTTTCAGGTCAAATTGCATATAGCTTTTAGCTTGTTCAATGGTACATTGATCAGCATATTGAACAGCTTTTCCATTCGGATAACGGGTTGTGCCATAACCAATTGTAATTACACCGACTCCATCATCATAAGCTTTCAACTTTAAGCCCTCAAAGCTACAAATCAGATCAACACCTTTGGAACTGATCCGAGTGATTTTATCTTGGGCAAAACCAATGATATTGTTATCAGAGTCAATAGCAATACCGATATTTGAATTAGAGTAATCGGGCTTAGGTTTATTCAATTTATGCTGCGTTTTGTTAAATAAGACTTGAAACCATTTGGACCAAAAGTGAGACATGGAGAAGACTCTGAAAATTGATGAGATATAGCTTTGGTCAACATTCTATACAGAGCTTTGTGCTGAAATATAGTGGTGTTTCGTTGTCATGTTTTTTTAAAACTCCTTTTTGACTAAAAAGGAGTTTTAAGCTTTTTACCCATAATGATTAAAACAGAAAATAACGCTGTGCCATCGGTAAAACTTCCGCAGGTTCACAAGTCAAATGAACTCCGTCTGCACGTACTTCATAAGTTTCAGGGTGTACATCCATGACGGGACAATAACAATTATGTTTCATGTCATTTTTACTGATATTTCGGGTATTTTTACAGGGAGAAATAAGCTTTTTCAGTTGCAACTTTTCTGCAACACCCTGATCAATCGCAACCTGAGATAGGAAAGTAATACAGGTATTATGAACACCTCTTGGATATGCGCCAAACATCGGACGATAATGAACGGGCTGTGGCGTAGGAATTGAAGCATTAATATCGCCCATTGGTGCAGCAGCAATCATTCCACCTTTAATAATCATGGATGGTTTGACCCCAAAAAATGCAGGTTTCCATAACACCAAATCTGCCAACTTTCCTTCTTCAACTGAACCTACCTCATGGCTTAAACCATGAGTAATCGCAGGGTTGATGGTATATTTTGCAATATAACGCTTTACACGATTGTTATCGTGATATTGATTATCACCCTCCAATGGTCCACGTTGTACTTTCATTTTATGCGCGGTTTGCCATGTTCTTAAAATCACTTCCCCCACACGTCCCATCGCCTGTGAATCCGATGACATCATCGAAATAGCACCGAGATCTTGCAAAATATCTTCAGCGGCAATTGTTTCCCGACGAATACGGCTTTCTGCAAAAGCGACATCTTCAGCAATTGCTGGATCTAAATGATGACAGACCATCAGCATATCTAAATGCTCATCAATGGTATTGATTGTATAAGGTCGTGTTGGGTTAGTAGAAGATGGCAAAACATTCGCTTGCCCAATGGCTTTTAAAATATCAGGTGCATGTCCACCACCTGCACCTTCTGTATGATACGTGTGGATTGTACGATTTTTAAAAGCGGCTAATGTTTCTTCAAGAAAACCACCTTCATTTAAAGTATCGGTATGAATCGCAACTTGTACATCATACTCGTCTGCGACAGTCAGGCAATTATCAATTGCAGCTGGGGTAGAACCCCAGTCTTCATGAAGTTTCAGCCCAACCACACCGGCTTGAATCTGTTCTGCAATGGGTGCAGGCTGGCTCAAATTCCCCTTGCCCAATAAACCGATATTCATAGGTAAATCATCTATCGCTTGTAACATCGTCGCAATATGCCACGGACCTGGGGTTACAGTTGTGGCTGAAGTTCCTGCTGCGGGACCTGTACCACCGCCAATCATTGTAGTCGTTCCCGACATCAATGCCGTTTCGACTTGCTGCGGACAAATCCAGTGAATATGTGTATCTATTCCCCCTGCTGTTAATATTTGCCCTTCACCCGCAATAACTTCCGTTGCCGCACCTAGTGGAATGGTAATATCTGGCTGAATATCAGGATTACCTGCTTTGCCTATCTTCCAGATTCGACCATTTTTTAAGCCAACATCTGCTTTGATAATTCCCCACCAATCGACAATCAAAGCATTGGTAATCACCGTATCAGCAACCTGATCTGCCAACAGTTGTGACTGCCCCATACCATCACGAATGACTTTACCACCACCAAATTTAACCTCTTCACCATAGGTGGTTAGGTCCTGTTCAACTTCAATAAATAGCTCAGTATCTGCTAATCGAACACGATCTCCTACTGTAGGACCAAACATTTCAGCATATGCGCGACGTGACATTTTCATTATTCATTATCCTGTTGGTCTAATTTGCCCATGACGCGACCTGCAAAGCCATATACTTCACGTTTACCTGCAAGTGCAACGATTTCAACATCACGACTTTGCCCCGGTTCAAAGCGTACTGCCGTGCCTGCGGCAATATTCAAACGAAAGCCTTTGGCACGCTCTCGATCAAATTGCAAAGCATCATTGGCTTCATAAAAATGAAAATGCGAACCGACTTGAATCGGGCGATCGCCTAGATTTGCTACGCTTATTTTTAAGACTTCTCGTCCAACATTCATTTCAATATCACTATCAGGCGTGATCATTTCACCGGGTATCATCGTCTTGCTCCCAAATTTAGAATTTTATTTTATTCAATCGGTTGATGAACGGTGACTAACTTTGAACCATCTGGAAAAGTTGCCTCAACCTGCACCTCAGCAATCATCTCTGCCACACCATCCATCACGTCTTCGCGACTGAGTAATGTCGTACCATAATGCATCAATTCGCTGACCGTCATGCCATCACGTGCCCCTTCAAGCAATGCTGCGGAAATAAAAGCAATCGATTCTGGGTAGTTCAGTTTTAATCCACGTGCTTTACGTCTTTCTGCAACTAAACCAGCGGTAAAAATCAGAAGTTTGTCTTTTTCTGTAGGGTTGAGTTCCATGATTTATTCCTAGCTAATTCATTTGTTGTACATGCAATATCTATGCAACAATATTGAGTATGATTGAAAATTTTCACGTTCGCCAAATTCTTGGAAATTCCTCATCTAAATCAAACCAAAAACGTCTTAATTTGGCACGAATTGCAGCAAAAGCATCATGACAATGTCGAACATCATCACCGAGATAACGAGCACAGACCACATCACCCAGTAAGGTTAAAGTGACGGGCAGATTCATTCTCATGATCAATTCTCGGATTAAGTCGATGTGTTGATCCAAATAAAAACTCGAACGAAACTTTTCAGGGGCTACCGCCCAAAAACTCCCCATCACTGCATAATGATTCATTCCTAGACTAGAACTTAACCAACGATCATCGCCTCTAAAATGCAATGTATCTGCGACCAATAATTGTTCATTGCGTTTCAGTTTAAATTGATTTTTATAAGCGCCTGTTTGAAATTTTTCTTCACGTGCCTGTCGCCCAATCACCAACATATCCCAACCAATGAAACTCGCCCGTGAATCAAGTTGAATAATGGTTTCTGAGCGCGCATTCGCACCATCAAACAACATGGTTTCTTGTGGCAACCATTCAAAAACTGCGTCATTTTCTACGTGGATAAAAATATGTTGGAATGCCTGTTTGGCATTGGTTCGGTACCATTTTCCTGCGCCCGGCGTAGTGACCAATGCATGTGCGGAAGCACCCACATGAATATCAAAGGTTAAATGATCTCCGCCTGCAATACCCGCAGGCGGATGAACAATAATGGCATGACAAATTCCTGTTCTTTCTGGCCAAAGCATTTTTTGAACACGTACAGGACCATAATGCTTGCGATGACTTAGTACAGTTCGATCAGCCTGTACCTTAAAGACCAATTCTAATTTGGCATACCACAAAGAATCATGGCATGGTTGGGTAATTAAATTTGTCATGACCATTTATACATTTTATACATCAAAGGCTTTTAAAGGTTTATTGAACATCAAGCCAATCCAATCACAGCGACTAATGCTGCCAATGTGCCAATGATCTGCTTGCCATAAGGTACATATTTTTTAATCAATGCACCAATGCCTAATCCACCTGCATAAATCAGTGCCATTGCTGTGACCATCCCCAAAACTAAAAGACTGGCGTGACCAGATTGACCTAATTCTGTGCCATGTGCGACTCCGTGAAAACTTGCCAATAACACAGCTACAATAGGCAAGGCTTGATTGGATTTGGTCCACAATGCGATCGCCAATAAAACCAAAGAAGCGATAATGCCATATTCAGCAACTGATGACGGAATTAGATCTAGACTGCCAATCATAAAGCCTGCGATCATTGCGATGGCAAGACCAATCAAACCAAATAATTTCCAACGCTGGTTCGCTGTCCACATCAACACGCCAAAAGCGATTGCCATCATCAAATGATCCAAACCTGTAAATGGGTGAATAAAACCAGCCCAAAAGCCTGTGTGATGATCATGCCCAGGATGAGCCAAAGCCAAAACAGGGATATATGCGATCAGTGTAATCAAACTTTTCTGAATTAAACGCATGTTAATTCTCCTTCAATTTTTATTAACTTTTTACAATATTTAATCTATGAATTAAGCTTTAAATAAGCCCTGTTTTTCAATAAACTCAATGATTTGATTTAAGCCATCTTGCGTTTTCATATTCGAAAATAAGAATGGTTTTTCACCCCGCATACGCTTTGCATCTTGATCCATGACGTCAAGATTTGCCCCAACCATCGGTGCTAAATCTGTTTTATTAATAATCAATAAGTCTGATTTGGTTATTCCTGGTCCGCCTTTGCGCGGAATTTTCTCACCACCTGCAACATCAATTACATACAAGGTTAAATCTGATAATTCTGGGCTAAATGTAGCTGCTAAATTATCACCGCCACTTTCAATAATAATCAGTTCCAGCCCCTCAAACTTTTCACATAGATCATCGATTGCCGCAAGATTAATGGAAGCATCTTCACGGATTGCAGTATGTGGGCAGCCCCCAGTTTCAACACCTACGATTCGGTCAGGCGACATAGCTTCATGATGTGTTAAAAAGTTGGAGTCTTCTTTGGTGTAGATATCATTGGTCACCACAGCCATATTGTATTTGTTACGCAATGCTAAACAGAGATTTAAAGTTAAGGCTGTTTTTCCCGAGCCTACAGGTCCACCTATTCCGACACGCAAAGGGCTACGTTCTGTCATGATTTTTCCTTTTTTTGTGCATGATACTGAGTTATCAAAAAGATACTTTAATCAGTATGTGTTTAACTATGATCTAAATAATCGTGAATATTGCGTTTCATGCGACATACTTAACATCGCATAGTTAGGTAAAGCACTGCTCAATTCATCATCTTCAAGTTGTAATGCTCGTTCTATTGCTTGAGGAATTAAACTGTGTAGATGCCATAAAATTCTTTGTCCACTCATTTGTCCAAGTGGAACAGTCTTTACCGTTGCAAGAACTTGGTTTTCTAAAACGGTGAAGGTGTAAGCGGTCAGCACATCATGCAAATTCAGTTTTAGACTGCCACATAAATGTGCATAGACAGGGACAAAACCAAATTGCTTTTTCACTTCAACTTTTTGCAAAAGCACATCTCGAATCCATGCATTTAAGGAAAATGCCAATTGCTGTGATTCAGCCAACAATTCTTTGGATTCACGGCTGGCTCGATAAAAATTTGCCCAGACTAAAAACTGTTCATCATTCGAATAGTGTTGCATCAAGCGTTTTAAAATTGGCAATTCAAAACGTACCAACAACATCTCTAACACTTCATTAAAATAAGCAATACTTGACACTTCATCATGAATTAAGCCTTGCTCAATTGCACTTTCTACACCTTGCGAATAGCAATAGGTACCAATAGGCAAAGCTGTAGATGACAGCGTGAGTAAGCTGAGTAATTGCGTTGCATTAGTGATGGACATGGTGCAAAGCCTTAATTGGGCTTAAACGATGATCATGCTGATGTTGTGCATAAGCCCCACTTTCAGGCTCAAACGGATGTTCAACTTCATTAACAGTCAGCCCTAGCCCTATAATCATTTCAGCGAGCACATGATCTGGTTCAAAGTAAAGTGCCGTTGGGGTCAGCATTAAAGGCACATGGCGATTACCTAGATGATAAGCCGCTTTTAATAAATCAAAACTATTCGCCGCAATAACTTGCATCAACTTTTCAGGTTTTGCATCTATTCTCAGCACTTCTCCTTGTTCAGTTGCGATATAAGAGCCACTACGCAAAATACCTGTTCTTGGTAAATCTGCACCAATATCGTGCCCATTATTCAAAGTTGCACGAAAACGGCTCTTTTGCCGAGTATCAAAAGTGAGCGCTACACTTTCTACTGTCTTATCTGAGTGTATGCTTTCTAAACGTTGTGTATAAATTTTCATGCTCATCCACTTTGATTAGACATCACATTTAAAATGTTCCAAATTGATGCCAAAAATTTATTCATTCATATTGCTTTGCATTAAATTAATGCATTTATCATGCCAATTTTTGTTTTGTTTAGATCAATGACAGCATATTTAAAACTTTAACGATAAAATGAAATTCATATTTTTTATAAAATTATCCAGTATTTTGAAATGAAAAGTTAAGATTACAAAATAAAACCATAAAAAAAATATGTGTATTTCACAAAATATTGAAATAACAGATATTTAATCAAATTTAAATGCAATTATCGAATTGCGACAATGGCTACAATGTGTTATCAATGAATCAAGAATCAGATAAAAAGGAGACACTTATAATGGCTTATCAACATATCCTTCTTGCTGTAGATGACTCTCCTATTTCTTATGCTGCAGTTGAACATGCTGAGAAACTTGCACTTGCTTTTAACTGTAAAATTACCGTAACCAGCGTGATTGCTGTCGACCCATTTAAGGGAGTCGACTTCTATAAAGTTGCGCCGGCAGTGACACAATATCTACTCGAAGCTGAGAAAAATGCGCTTGCACGTTTAAAAGATATTCAAGAAACATTACTGCACCATGGCGTGAGTGCTGTAGATACCAAAGTTGTTCGTGAAGTTCCTCCAGCAACCGGTATTTTGAATGCTGCTGATGAATTGAATGTAGATCTTATTGTTATGGGATCACATGGGCGTACAGGTTTCAAAAAATTCTTTTTAGGTAGCGTTGCTCAGGAAGTTTTATCGATTTGTCCACTGCCTGTACTGATTATTAAATCGACACTCAGTGAAGATTAGTATTTTCAAGCTCAATAATTAAAAGGTGAAATTATGTCTTATCAAAATATTCTTGTTCCAGTTGACGGTTCAGACATTTCTTTCTCAGCAATCAAGCATGCTGCATCTATTGCCAAAGCATTTGGCAGTAAACTTACTGCGATCAGTGTTGTTGCAGATGATCCATTTGCAGCAGCGGACTTCTATTATTCTCCTGATATGCTGAAAGAATATATTCAAGAAGCAATCAAAAATGCTGAGGAAGCTTTAAGCAAAGCGAGACAGCTGGCAGAACAACAAGGTGCACAAATCGAAACTCAAGTGGTAAGAAATTCGGTGTCTGCAGAAACGTTCATTAAGACAGCGGAGTCTTTAAACACTGATCTTATTGTTATGGGATCACATGGACGAAAAGGCTTCCAAAAGTTTTTATTGGGAAGCTTCGCTCAAGACGTACTTGGACAAACTCAGTTGCCAGTATTAATCATTAAACAATAAATTTAATTTGTTCAATATTAAAGCCCACGATATCGTGGGCTTTAATAATTAAAACGAATAGAAAATTATGTGATTGCAATCACTTTGACTAAAATGGTTTGCGACTCTTCGAAATCATCAAAAATTTGTTTTCGATTTAGCTCTTTTGACTTGACCTTGAATTCGTGATTTTGATAATGAATTACATCGGGTATTTGATCAAAATAATCACCTTCAGCTTCAATACTTTCTTCAAATAGAGGTGTGCCAAGCTGATATTCTCTGCTCTTTAAGACAACATATTTAACTGTTGTTTTCATTATTCACACTCCTTTTTCATATGCACTTTATTTTTATTTATATCACTTTTTTAGCTGTTTGAAAGATAAAATTTGATAATATTGAATAGTAATTCTCCAAATGGCATAAAAAGGAAAACCCACTGATTAAAAGTGGGTCGGCTGTAGATACAGACGTTTACGCTAATTATATTTTTAACTGATTTTGTAATTATCTTTTGTTTTTATTTTGTCTGAATACAGTATCGCAAAGAAATATGACAGTGTTATTTCAAAATCACGGAGGCACATTCAGACTGATTATTTTTTACTCACAACAGTACACTATTCAGCAGGTTGATAAAATTTGCTATTATTTCTGCATTCAACTGATTGAATACAATATAATTCATCAAGAGTTCAGAACCAATGTCTTTAGTACAGTGTTGTAACCTTCTCGAACAAAAAGGTTTAAAAGTCGCCTTTATTGAAAGTGCCAGTTCTGGCTATTTATGTAGTCAATTTTCAATTTATAAACATAGTGGTGCTGATATTTTATTGGGTGGATTAGTCAGCTATGATCCGTCTATTAAAGTTTCTGTGCTGAAAATCGCTCCTTCTCTTATCGAACAGTATACAGCTGAATCAGCTCAAGTAACTGAGGCAATGGCGGTTCATGGCAAGCAACTGTTTCCTTTGGCAGATATCATGGTGAGTTGTACTGGTTTGCTTAAACCAGGAGGTAGTGCAACGGCTGAAAAACCGGAAGGTACATTTTTTATTAGTATCCTTTATCAGCAACGAAAATACAGTTACCAATATTTCATCGATGCAACGCCTGTTGCCCGCTTGGAGCAATTAACCGCCAATGTTGCCAGAGAAATTTTGAATATTTTAACAACTGATTAACATAACTGCTTCAAATATAGGCGCTGTACAATTTACTGAAATATTTTAATTCACTTTTTTACTAAAAAGCGGTAAATTTTATATACATTATGAACAATCAATAACACGAATGAACTTATTAGGAAGCGTTATGAAACTTCAATTTGCTTTAATTTCTTCTTTAGCATGCTTAACTTTGGCAGGTTGTGCTGGTTCTTATCCAGAAAGAGTCGTGACCAAAGGACCTTTAATCTGTGAAGCAAATGAAGTTTGCCCTGAGCTTTCGATGCGTTGGAAAGATGAAATCCGTGATGGTTTTAAGATTACTGCAGAAATCGATAATCCAACCAAATATGATATTACTCAGTTCGTTTTCCTTGTTGATGGTCAACCTTATACATACTCAACCATCAATAGCACACAATACGCAGGTACAGTGTCTTCAAACTCAATCAATGTTCCAGTAAGTTTCCTAAACTCGTTCCGTAACGGTAAAGAAATTTCGCTTAAATTGGTTACTAATCAAGGTGATGTAGAACGTTCAATTTTAAAAGCTGATGGACAACAGTCTTCTGCTTACTTGACTTTCTTAAAAGGTTATACAGGTCAGATCGTTGAAAAATAATTAAATTTTTAATACTTTGAATAAAAAACCAGACATCAAGTCTGGTTTTTTATGTATAGAAGTTACCATTTTTATGCAACTTCTCATTCTTTTTAAAATCATCGGGGGTATGTTTAATTAAAAATACTCCCGAATATTGAAATCATTTAGGCTCAATTGGCGTAAAAGGTGCAACAACATCCGCATTCTGTGCGCGATGACGCATAAAGTGATCCATCAACACGATTGCCAACATTGCTTCAGCAATAGGCGTTGCACGTACCCCCACACAAGGATCATGGCGACCTTTGGTTAATACATCCGTATCTTCACGATTCAAATTAATGGTTTTGCCAGGAGTGGTAATACTTGCAGTAGGTTTGAGTGCAATCGCGACACGAATGGTCTGACCAGAAGAAATTCCACCCAATATGCCCCCTGCATGATTGGCAAGAAAGCCATCTGTGGTCAACTCATCACGCGTTTCATGACCGAACTGTTCTGCAACAGCAAAACCATCACCAATTTCTACGCCTTTGACTGCATTGATTGACATCATCGCATGTGCAATATCTGCATCTAAACGATCAAATACAGGTTCGCCCCAACCTACAGGTACTTTTTCAGCCAGAATTTCAAGTTTTGCGCCACAACTTGTACCTTGTTCTCTTAAAGAAGTCACTAAGGCTTCAAAACGAGGCACTGCATTGATGTCACCACAAAAGAAAGGATTATTAGGTACTTCATTCCAATCTAATGTTTCTGTTTTTTCAGTGCCGATCTGCGTCACATGCCCACGAATCACAATCCCAAACTTTTCAGCAAGGAATTTTTTAGCGATTGCACCTGCTGCAACACGCATTGCTGTTTCACGTGCGCTTGAGCGCCCCCCACCTCGATAATCACGGAAACCATACTTTTGGGTATAGGTATAATCTGCATGCCCTGGGCGGAATGTTTGTGCGATATTGCCATAATCTTTGGATTTTTGATCTGTATTGCGAATCAATAAGCCAATTGACGTACCTGTCGTTTTACCTTCAAAAATACCTGAAATGATTTCTACTTCATCTGGTTCTTTACGTTGTGTAGAAAACTTGGAAGTCCCCGGCTTACGTCGATCCAGATCAATTTGTAAATCTTCAGCAGATAATTCCAATCCGGGCGGTACGCCATCCACAATTGCCATCAATCCTACGCCATGAGATTCACCACAAGTCGTTACACGGAAGAGCTGTCCAATACTATTACCTGCCATGCTTACAACTCCTTATGCTTGAATCGATTGAATAAATAAATCACGGAAATTGCGACACTGTTGTGCAGTAAGCGCAAATATGCCTGAACCACCTTTTTGGAACTGTAACCAATAGAAATCAATCGTATTAAAATTCTGTTTCATTGCCCATTCAGAATTACCCACCTCAATGACAATCAAACCATCTTCAGTTAAATAGTCAGCGGCTTGAGCCAGCATTTTACGGACTAAATCGAGACCATCTTGACCTGCCGCCAATGCTAATTCTGGCTCATGATGGAATTCTTCTGGTAAGTCAGCCATATCTTCAGCATCCACATATGGTGGATTAGAAACGATTAAATCATATTGATTTTCAGCAGGAATTTTTGCAAACAAGTCTGATTCAAGTAATGCAACTTGATACTGCTTGTTATGATGTTCGGTATTGATAGAAGCAACTTCTAAAGCTTCTTTAGAAATATCAGTGGCATCAACCTCTGAATCTGGGAATGCATATGCCAATGCAATCGCGATACAGCCCGAACCTGTGCACATATCTAAAATGCGTTGAGGCGTTTTTGGATTTGGATTTTCTGGCAAATTATTTTTAGCTTCAAGAAGCTGTCCATTTTCATCCAAACAATAGGGTGCAAAACGATTTTCAATCAATTCAGCAATCGGTGAACGTGGAATCAATACACGTTCATCGACATAAAAAGGTTTACCAAAGAAATAAGACAAGTTTAATAAATAAGAGGTCGGAATTTTTTCATTGATACGACGTTCTAATAAACTCAAAAACTCTGCTTTTTCACTAGGTAATAATTTTGAATCTAAAATTTCAGCATCGGCATTCCACTCTAGAGAAAGTGTTTGTAAGACCAGTGCAGAGCTTTCAGCAAAATAATCTTCTGTACCTTGACCTAAATGTGCATCGTATTGACGTAAAGCTGTAACCCCAAAACGAATAAAATCACGAATTGTTGAAAGGTTTTCAGCAGCTTCCTGTAAATGTTCAGGGCTAATAGTCGGTCGATCCACTTAGGGTTTCTCCAAGGTCATAATTTCAAACGCCTTATGATACCTTGTTTTCAACCAGATTTATAATCCTTTACTACAATTTACTTGCCAATTATTTATCCACTTTGTCAAAATTTACAGGCGATAGGTGAGTTTTTCTAGACTATTCGCGCGGTTTACAGTTTGTTTCAGGGCGCAATTGTAATATTTCATTTTATAATCGTCTGAAACAGATTTTTGAGCTTTATCACACTGTTGACTACGTTGTTTTAACCATTGTTTTTGATATTTTTTTTGCGCTTTCTTTTCTTTATCCGAATACAGATCAAGGGTCTGTTTAAAAAGTGATTTTAAACGATCATCTTGTTTGCTAAATTCACTTTGCATACAATTTGCTAGGCTTGCGGAATGTGTACCAGCAGCATTCATACAACTTATATAATCTGTACTATAACCCATTGCCTGTGCCTGAATCGGCAAAGCCAAAACCAATCCCAATGCCCAATATTTTAAATACATCAAATTCCCCATAAACAAGTTATTCTAATTTAAGTGCTTAAAATAGCAGTTTAAAAGATTTCAAATAAAATACAATCTCCTCATGTTTGTCTAGATTTTCAGTATTGAAATCGTTAAGCAATCGACTGCAAGTAAGGCTTCGCTTGAAATTATATGGATTCGCCTTTATATATAGAAATGCCCTCAAATTTATTCTGAATTTAGTTAATTTATGAGTTACAAACACAACAATCTCATGGCCATGCGGCAATCTTGGTGGAATGATGAATCTACAGCAACTGTAAAAGCTGAAAAGCAATTTTTTCAACAAACACTCAGTGAAAAAGGTGTTTATGAAACCCCTTCACTTGAAGATGTAAAATATTTTTTCTTTAGTCTGCCGAGTATCATTATTGTCAAAGGTTATGCACTTGGATTTACAAGCCAACCAGTTAAAGACATGATTAGTCAACATATTGAAGTCAATCGACTAAGCTTATCTGCTCGGAATGAGATTAAAATTCAGTTCAGAATGTAATCATTTATTTTGCTGACGGTCTATTGAATCAATTTAATTCCCCCATTCAGCGAATTGAACTATTTAAATACAGCCATTCCATGTAATATTCCTTACACTTAGTTCTTATTTATCTTTTCGAATCGCTTATAAAGGATTTTATCTTCATGTCAGATCAGAACGAAAAGCTCAAACAGTTAAAAACCTCGTCAATGGATCGCCGTTTATCAATTGCAAAAGCATCCTTATTGGCTGGTACACGCTGGGCAGCTTCAAGTGCGAGTTCAATCTTTTCAAGTGAAGAAGAAAAAGAGAAAAAACGTAAACAAGCGATGAAAGAACAAGCCAATTATCTGGTTCAGGAAATTGGCAAGTTAAAAGGCTCGATCGTCAAAATTGGTCAAATGATGGCACTCTATGGCGAACACTTTTTACCTGAAGAAATTACTCAAGCGCTCAATACATTAAACAATCAAACCGTTGCACTTGCTTGGCCAGCAATTAAACAACAATTGGTCAGCCAGTTAGGCTCCAAACTGAATGATTTAACCATCGACCACGAACCCATCGGTACAGCTTCCCTTGCCCAAGTTCACCGTGCAACGCGTAAATCTGATGGTTTAGAACTGGTTTTAAAAATTCAATATCCAGGCGTTGCGGATGCCATCGACTCAGACATGAGCCTATTTAAAAATATGCTCAAGTTAACGCGTATGGTTCCGCAAACACGTGAATTTGATCAATGGTTTGATGAAGTTCGCGAAATGATGCATCGTGAAGTAAATTACGAGGTCGAAGCAGCAACAACTCGACGTTTCGCACAACGACTCAAAGAAGATCCTCGCTATGGCGTTCCACAAATTATAGATGATTATTGTACCAACCAAGTGTTGTGTATGACATTTGAACGTGGTGTGCCGATTAATAGCCCTGTTATGCTGTCATTACCTCAAGAAAGACGTAATCTTTTGGGTGAAGCTTCACTCGAAATTGCAGTGCGTGAACTCTTTGAATGGGGTGAAATGCAGACAGACCCGAACTTTGGTAATTATTTGGTTCGTTTAGGCAATGGAGAAGACATCAAAGATAAAATCATCTTGTTAGATTTTGGCGCGATTCGTCAGTTTGATAACCAACTTCTTAAAGTTGCTTGTAATTTGATTAAAGCAGGTTATCACCATGATGCTGAAGCGATGGTGAATGCAATGTCTGGCTATGAGTTTTTTGATGCAATGCCGCTCAGTATTAAACCCGATATGGCAAAAGTTTTCTTATTGGCAACAGAAGCATTCAGCACACCACTAAATAACCCAGATCTACCTGCTGGTGTGATGGATCAAAATAACCGTTATGACTGGAAAAAAAGCCAATTACATAGTCGTGTGATGCAGCGTGCTTCCAAATCAATGGCATCACGTTATTTCAGTGTGCCACCGAAAGAGTTTATGTTTATTAGCCGTAAATTTATTGGTGCCTATACCTTTATGACTGTAATTGAAGCCAAAACCAATGTACGTAAAATGATTACTCCGTTTCTGTAGGTCAATCTTAAAGTTCTTTAAAGTGACTTTGCAAAAATGTCACTTTTACCAATACCCAACATTTGTTGGGTATTTTTATTTAAAAATAATTAAATAAATACAACATATTAAATCTGATAAATCAACTTTAACAACCATTCATCTACGGTCAATCAGTTTGTCATCTATGACATAGTTTTTTCTTTTTTTGCATGTCAGGATGATCGCATACCAACACTAGAATACAGGGTATTTCGGAATGACCAATATGGTAAATAAAGCTCAGGGGTTGGGCTTAAATCTAATTACAAAAATTGCAGGCAGCGATTTACTTGATCAATTTAAATTGCGCAAATTTATTGAAAGATCACTTTATCAAGGATCAAAAGCAGGTTTTAAAACGCTCAGTGCCACGCAAAAAGCCTTTAAATCAGATACAAATGTGTCTAAACAAAGACTGCCCAACCAACAAAAATCGCTTTTTGATCTAAGCTTGACTGAAGAACAGCAAATGACTGTTGATGCAATGGATCAATTTGCCGCAGAAGTACTTTATCCATTGGCACATCAAGCCGACCATCATGAAAAATTTCCTGTAGAACTCTGGCAACACAGCATCGACTTAGGTTTGAATTATTATGCACTGCCTGAAGCCTTAGGTGGAGTTGCTTCTGAGAAGAATATTGTCAGTAATATTTTGATTGCCGAGCGCTTAGCAAAAGGTGACTTTTCTCTTGCAGCGGGATTGCTCTCAACATTTAGTGTGATTAATGCAATTACGCAATGGGGTTCTGAGAAATCACAATCGCTTTATTTACCTAGTTTTGCCAATGATACTGAAATTCAAGCCACTTTTGCGGTACAAGAAGCAACCCCTGCCTTTAATCCAATGCGTTTAAAAACCAAAGCAACATCACAACATGGTCAGTTTAGCTTAACGGGTGAAAAAACGTTGGTTTTGCTTGGTGAAACGGCTGATCTAATATTGGTTAGTGCTGAGTTTAATGGCAAACCTGATGTATTTATTGTCAATCGTGACTCCAGTATTACGGTGAAAAAAACACCGGCAATGGGTCTAAAAGCGACGGAAACAGTGACCCTCAAGTTTGATCAAACGCCTGCACAACGATTGGGTGACGAGGACTTTAACTACCCTGCCTTTTTAGATTTAGGTAATTTAATGTGGTGTGCGCTGGCTGTAGGAACTTGTGAAGCAGTCAAAGAATACAGTATCAAATATGCCAATGAACGCACTGCATTTGGTGAACCTATTTCACATCGTCAAAGTGTAGCTTTTATGATTGCCGATATGGCAATAGAAATTGATGCAATGCGTATGCTGATCCTCAACGCTGCAAGTTTGGCAGAATCAGGGCAACCTTTCCATCGTGAAGCATATTTAGCACGCTTACTTTGTGCTGAAAAGTCGATGAAAATCGCCACAGATGGCGTACAAATTTTAGGCGGACATGGTTTTACCAAAGAGCATCCTGCTGAACGTTGGTACCGTGATCTGCGTGCTACAGCTGTATTACATTCTGGTTTACATGCTTAAAACGAATAAAAAAGGATATTACTCATGAATTTACAAAATCCAAAAAAATTCAAAATGCTTTTAGACCAAGCACATGAAACAGCTGTTAATGTATTACGTCCAATTTCACGTAAATACGATAAAGCAGAACATGCCTACCCAAAAGAGTTGGATATGCTTGCCTCTTTACTCGATGGTATGAATGATGGGGGCGATGGCTTAAATGCTGGTGCTGCAATCAACAAACGTGGTGACCATGACAACAGCAATAAAAATGGGACCAATATGTCAACCGCCTTAGGCATTATCGAAATGTGCTATGGCGATACTGGTTTACTTCTGTCTATGCCACGTCAAGGTTTAGGAAACTCTGCGATTGCTGCGGTTGCCAATGATGAACAACTAGAACGCTTTAAAGGTACATGGGCAGCAATGGCGATTACTGAACCGGGATGCGGTTCAGACTCCGCTGCTATTCGTACCACTGCGACACAAGACGGTGACGAATATATTCTCAATGGTGAGAAAATCTTTGTAACTTCAGGTGAGCGTGCAGATTCTGTGGTGGTCTGGGCAACATTAGATAAAAAATTAGGTCGAGCTGCGATCAAATCTTTTGTTGTGCCTAAAGGTACACCGGGGATGAAAGTTGAACGCTTAGAACATAAACTCGGAATTAAAGCATCAGATACGGCTGCAATCAGTTTTATTGATTGTCGAGTACCTGCCGCAAATTTACTAGGCAATGCTGAAATTGATGTCGCAAAAGGCTTTGCAGGGGTAATGGAAACCTTTGATAATACTCGCCCTCTGGTCGCAGCAATGGCTGTAGGTTGTGCCAAAGCATCTTTAGAGCGAATCAAGGAAATTTTTAAAGATGAACTTGATGCTGACTATGCCACACCATATTTACAGAGCTCCAATTTAGCAGCGCAAATTTATCGAATGGAAGCAGAATGGGAAGCTGCTCGTTTACTCACCATTAAAGCCACTTGGATGGCGGATAATAAAAAACCCAACTCACGCGAAGCCTCAATTGCCAAAGCTAAAGCTGGACGTATTGGCAATGAAATTACATTGAAATGTGTAGAACTCGCCGCAAGTGTGGGCTATAACGAAGATGAACTGCTTGAAAAATGGGCACGTGACTCAAAAATTCTCGACATTTTTGAAGGTACACAACAAATTCAACAGTTGATTATTGCCCGTCGTGAATTAGGAAAATCATCCAGTGAACTGAAATAGTTTCGAATGGTTGATCAAACCTCAACTGCTATAGTTTTGATCAATTAAATTATCAACTGATCACAAAAGGTAGAATTTTTGCTATAAAAATTCTACCTTTTTATTTTCATATTCTTATGTATCAAATTCGAACTATATACATACAAGATAATGCTGCGATTGCACAAGTCATTCGGGAGGTATCTAAAGAATTTGGTCTTGCACCTGAGTCTGGCTTTGCTGTTGCCGACCCTATTCTGGATGATTTATATCAAGTATACGCACAAGACAATGCACAATATTGGGTGATTGAGGATGGCAATGGTCGAATCGTTGGCGGTGGCGGTATTTCACCGTTACAGGGCGATTCCTCTATTTTAGAAATTCAAAAAATGTATTTTTTACCCGAACTTCGTGGTCTTGGATTTGCAAAAAAGATCCTTGAACAATGTTTTGAGTTTGCTCAACATCATGGTTTTCAAGCCTGTTATTTAGAAACCACTGAAAACCTGTGGCAAGCGGTAAAACTCTATGAAAAATTAGGCTTTGAGCATTTGCCCGCGCCTAAAGGCAACACAGGTCATAGTCATGCTTGTGAAGTTTGGATGCTTAAAACATTTGGACCTAGCACTTAATTCACTTTAGTCGTATTTTCATTGCTTTAAAGTCATTGGACAATGCCAAGATTATAATCGTTTAAAAACTGAAATGTATTTTTTAATGCGACTTAAAAAAATGAATCCTTGGCAAAACAGTCATTGAAATTGCATAACGGTAATTTACAATGAAAATGTTTAGATAATTTAATTTTTATACTTAGAAATTCATGATTTATAAGTATCTTGTGAAATTAAGGGAATGTATAAACAATGTTGTATTTGGAAGATTTAAACGTAGGTGATCATTTTAAAAGTCGTGAATACGAAATGACTTTGGATGAAGTTTTAGAGTTTGCACATAAGTATGATCCGCAAGTATTCCATACCGATGCAGAAAAAGCCAAAGATCATCCTATTTTTAAAGGATTAGCCGCAAGTGGCTGGCATACATCGGCGGTCACCATGCGACTCTGGACTGAATGCTTCCCTGTTGCATATGGACTGATCGGTTCAGAGTCCAGCTTACGATGGCCCAGACCTACACGAGTTGGCGATCGAATTCATGTCGATGTTGAAATTGTTTCGATTACCCCTTCTAAAACTAAAAATGATCGTGCTATTGTGACCTATATCACACAAGCTAAAAACCAAAATGATGATGTATTACTTATTTCAACCACCAAAATCGTGGTATTTAAACGTAATTTTGATGCGCATTTATCCTAAATTTGTCTTACAATATTTAAGGGTTTTTCCATATCATGACAATATGATGAAACAAGTAAAAGCAATGTTCAGAGCAATGGAAAGCACATGAAAACAGTCTCAGCTCGCCAAGATCAGGGAATTCCTGGTGTTTATGGACTATTATTATTAGATATCGTTTCACGTTGGGGATATAGTGCAGAAACATTATTTGCACCGTTTAACTTTACCAGTGAACAGCTCGCAGAACCAGAGTGTCGAATACCTACACCACTTGCCAATGAGCTCATTAAACATGCGCTGAAACTGACAGGCGAAAGCACATTAGGCTTTCATCTCGGAACACAGATGCGTATTTCGATTCATGGCTTTATTGGCTATGCCATCATGACTGCCAATGACATTACTGATGCATTGGTACTGGCAAACCGATTTATTCAATTGCGTATGCCCTTTTTGCAATTGTACTTCTCTACATTCGGTGAAAAAGCCACTTTACAGTTGCAATGTGATATTGAAATCGAACCTTTGCGTACTGAAATTGTGATGGGTCTGACTTTTGGGATCATGACCATGGCAAAGGCATTAACTGGAATTAATGACCTGCATGGTGATATTGATTTTGACTTTCCAAAGCCAGAAGGTTTTGACAAATACATTGAAAAACTGTCAAAGCAATATACTATGCGTTTCGAACAGCCACACTTAATTGCCAGTTTTGACAAAGCCTATTTGGGTTTAAAGATGGTCAATGCTGACCCGATTGCCAGTCAAATTGCCATTAACCAATGTGAAGCAGAACTTTCCGCTTTAGGCGAAAGACGCCGTTTGGCAATGCGTGTGCGTGATATTTTAACTCATTCAGAACAGCATTATCTCAGTATCGAAAATGTTGCAGACCGTCTGCATATGTCTGATCGCACCTTAAAACGTCAATTGGCAGCTGAAGGAACTTCTTTTTCAACATTGGTTGACGAAGTTCGTTACCGTCACGCAACTTCGTTACTTTCACGTACCGACTATACCCTTGAGCAAATTGCTGATGAACTTGGCTACAGTGATGTAGCAAATTTTAGTCGTGCATTTAAACGTTGGAGTGGACGCAGTCCTAGCAGTTGGCGTAAAGATCCGTACTTATAATATGCTTTGCACTGATTATTGATTTATATGAATAAGTTTATCAGTATCTCTGCTTTTTGTTTTGTTTAAAAAAACGGTATAACTCGTGGCAAAAATAAATGGATTAATGGAGTCATTATGAATCATCCTTCTGATTTGAAGTATGCAGCAACACATGAATGGGTAAAAATTGAGGGTGATCTCGTGATTACCGGTATTTCAGATCATGCTCAAGATGCTTTGGGTGACCTTGTTTATGTTGAAGCTCCAGAAGTAGGTAGCCGTGTAACTGCTGGCGCTCAGGCAGGTGTTGTTGAATCAGTGAAAACTGCTTCTGATATTCATGCTCCTGTCTCAGGTGAAGTGGTCGAAGTAAATACCGCGCTTGAAGATGATCCAGATTTTGTCAATGATGACCCATATAGCAAAGGTTGGATTTATAAGATTAAACCAGACAATATCGCTGATGTTGAAAAGTTACTCAGTAACACTGAATATGAAGCTGGGCTTTAATTTTCAAATTTTAACTGTACCAATAAAAAGATCAGAATATTCTGGTCTTTTATTTTTCTTAAATTAGGTGACATAATTTGTTATTTTCTTAGGTCTAATCTGGTTAATACTGGATATTCTCTAAAACAACCATCAGATATAATTAACTTTTTTCTAATTTTCGCCATATATTTCATTTTAAGCATATTTACTTTTTAAAAAAATCTATATATAAATACAACAATATTAATACAATTAACTCATATTTTCATAAAGGAAATAAAATGCTAAAGCAAATCAGCCTATTTTTTGTATTTTTTCTTGTATTTAACTCTTTATCCCTTGCTTCAGAAGATATATTTGAGAGAAAAATTCTTAGTATTGGATGCCATAATGTTGATAGTATTTGCTATGTTACAGTGAATGGTGAAAGTTTTGGTTCTACACTTGGCTGTAATTACACCACCACAAACCAATTTCGGTTTGATGCCTCCACGCCAATTGGTAAAAGAACCTATGCTTAATTATATGGAGCTTTTTTAACAAAAAAAATTATATCTGCTCATTTAGCTGGATGTTCATCAGATGGCAGACCCTCTATTGTTTGGTACGAGATTTACTAAAAATGAAAAGAATAATTTCTTTAATCGTTACAATATGTATATGTAATTTATCATTTGCGCAAGTCGATTGCGGACCTTACAGAGTTATGCAAATTCAGACCCAAGATACTGATTTGTTAGTATTACTAAAATCTCAAAATGGCCAAGAGTCTTGGAAACAAATTGGACCTTGGTCAAAACCATCTACAAAACCATATTTAGCAATTCTCATGCAAGCTTATGCATTGAAAAAGAATATCAATTTGCGCTATATAGCTGACAATTATAATTGCGATGAAACTGATTATATAACTGTTCCATGGATGGTTAGGATGTCATAATTTATTGAAATTGTAGAAGTGTATATAGATCGTTGTTATAAAGTTTGTAGCTCATCAGTAGCTATTATCATGTAAAATAAGGTGATAAAAATGAAAAAAATTATCTTTTTACTGCTCATTCTGCTTAACCAATCTGTTTTTGCTGCAAGTTGTACTGGGAAAGTAAGTGGTGTATCTGTAAATCCTCGTACAGGTGGACTTTTAGCCAACACTGTAGGTGGTCTAAGTAGTCCTGTATTATGTAGTACGTCAGTGACTTGGAATGAAATTCCACCATCTAATTGCAGTAAACTATTTGCTGTATTACTTACTGCTCAAGTTACTAATAAAACTGTAACATTAATTTTTTCTGGTCCACAAAGCTGTTCAGACTTTCAACCCTGGGCTTTAGCAGAAGGGTTTTATCACTATATTTTAAATGATTAATTAAATACGAATTGAATTTAAACTCAATCAATAGCGTTAAAAACATAGGTAAATCAATGAAGAAAATATTATTACTAACAATTTTAGTTACCCAGCAAATTTTTGCAGAAGAAACATATGTTTCTGGAAGAATTTCTGATATTACAAGTATAACTGAAGGATTACTGATACGCTTAGAAACTAGAGAGGTTCCTAGAATTTGCGAAAATAGAAATCCTTGGGGTTACTTGATCATCCCACAAGCAAGAAAAACAATCCTAGCAACAACCTTAATGAACTGGGGCAGAAATAAACAACAGGTAACTCTATATGTCGATGAAAATCAAGGTAGTGCATCTTTTTGCACAATTAAACAAATTGATCATAAAGATTAACTATAATTGATATTACTTAAAACTCACTATTTATCCCACCATAAAAATATGGCGGGATTTTAAAAGAACATTTTGTTTAGACATACAATTTAATTTATATCTACGCCGAACACGCCAAAGTCTTTTCAGAAAGTTGTTCAGCCACATCTAAAAGCAACTGCTCAGTTTTGCTCCAACCTAAACAGCCATCCGTAACAGATTGACCATAGGTCATATCACAAGAAATTTTTTGATTGCCATCAACCAAATGACTTTCCAACATCACACCACGAACATGAGTTAAATGTCTTTCTTCAATAATTTGCTGTAAAACCAACGGTTGCTTTAAAGGATCTTTACTGCTGTTACCATGACTACAGTCAATCACCAGCGCAGGTAATTTTCCTTGATGCTGATGGCGGATCTGCTGAATCGATGCAGCATCATAATTGGTTCCCTTGTTAGAACCACGCAAGATGATATGCGCCAAAGGATTGCCCTGACTATGTACAATACACGGTGTACCTTTTTGACTCATGGCAAGGAATTGATGGGCATGGCTTGCAGATTGGATTGCATCTAAAGCAATTTGAATCGAACCATCTGTACCATTTTTGAAGCCGATACTGAAAGGCATGTGACTTGAAATTTCACGGTGAATTTGTGACTCACTGGTACGAGCACCAATCGCACCCCAAGCCAACAAATCATCAAAATAAGCTGTTGCCATCGGGCTTAAAATTTCGCTGGCAATCGGTAAACCTTTTTCAATAATTTGCAAATAAAGTTGGCGTGACTTCTCTAAACCCAGTTGCATATTGGCAGACCCGTCTAAGTGAGGATCATATAAAAAACCTTTCCAGCCCACTGTTGTACGTGGCTTTTCAATATATGCACGCATCACTAAAAAAATATGATCTGAAACTTTTTCTTGGAGTTGAATTAAACGATCTGCATATTCAAGTGCAGATTTTTCATCATGAATTGAGCATGGACCTGTGATCACAAGTAAACGATGATCTAAACCATTGAGAATGTTTTGAATTGTTTGACGTTGTTCAGCAACTTGAAAAGCAAGTTTATGTTGTAATGGGAATTTTTCTTTTAACTCATAAGGCAAAGCTAACTGAGTTTCTATCGTTTGATTTTGTTGTAAAGCGATATTTAGAGCATTCATAATGTATTCCTTTGGACTCTCACTCAGTCCTAACTTTTATTTGAGCGTATGGGATCTATTCAAATGGGCAATCAAATTGTTCATTTGACCAAAGTAAAACCAATAAAAGTTGCTAAAATATACAGCGTTAAATTTCATCATGACATTCTCCAAAACTTTAAATTCAATCTATCTTAAAAGGTTAATATATAGGCATAAAAAAACCTGATCAGGGTTGCCGATCAGGTATTAACTTTGATGGGCAACCATTTCAGTGCCCGAACGACTTCAGGCAACTATCTAAAGAATTGCCAAAAATAATAAGAAGTAGCGATTACAGGTTGCTTTAACATCTTTATGTCGTTCATAAAAATCTATCTTGAATTCACAATACTCGCTGTGCCATGACTTTTCAAGCTCTTTTTAAAAATATTTTGATTTTATATAAATGCGCTGAATAAACTAAATTAAATATGCATTTAATGATACATGTCCGGCGAAACGAGAATCTGTTTGCCTAACATTTTTTGTACTTGATCTGCGTTGATCGCTTGGCTAAATAAGAAACCTTGCCCGAATTTGCATCCTATCGCGATTAAACTGTCCAATTGTTGTGTGGTTTCAATTCCTTCAGCGACAATATCTAGTGATAAAATTGGACCAAGCTTGGCAATTCCTTCAACGATCGCTTTGATCGAATCTTCCTCATGCATACGATTGACAAAATTATAGTCAATCTTCAGGCTATCTACTGGATAATCGCGGATATGTGACATTGAGGAATGCCCTGTCCCAAAATCATCTAAAGCAATACGAACCCCTGCATGTTTAAGTTTTTTTAATGCCCGAACCACATATTCATAACCACGATCTGCAAGTACATGCTCCGTTATTTCAATTTCAATCAAATGTGCCGGAATTGCATAGTTCGTCAGTCGTTTTAATAAAGTTTCGGCATAATTATCTCGCATAAACTCTACAGGCGATGCATTAATCGAAATGGGAACAACCTTTAAATCTAGGTTCATCCAATGCGACATATCGGTAAAAATACGATCATGCATAATTTCACTGATTTTGGTGGCCAATTCAAAATCATTAAACGCCTCTGCTACTGTAGAGGGGAAATAGACCTCTCCTTCTACATCTCGCCACCGCAATAATGCTTCAAAGCCAATAATTGAACAATCATCCAGTTTTACTTTAGGCTGGTAAAATGCCTCAACCTGATTACTTCGTATCATGTATCGTGCAGTATGTAATTGTTTAGCTTTACGTTGTGCAGTCTCCAACATATCAGCCCCAAACATACGCACACCACCACGCCCACGCTCTTTTAAGTCATTCAATGCTGTATCGGCACATTTTAAAAGACCAGATCCATCTTTAGCATCATCAGGGTAGATTGCTCCACCAATACTCATACCGCCGTTTAATAACTTACCAGTATAAGTAATTGGCGCTTCTAATTGTTTTAATAATTTTTTTGAGACTGTTTCAATTTGCTGATTGTTTTCTACATTTTCAATCACCACAGCAAACTCATCCCCACCCAGTCTCGCAATATAGGCATGTTCATCAAGACAATTGGCTAGTCGTTTCGATAAAACTTTGAGTAAATGATCCCCTGCTGAATGCCCTAAAGTATCATTAATGTGTTTAAAATGATCGAGGTCAAGTAACAATAATCCAATTTTGCCACGGGAATCTCGAGCTTTGCTGATCGAAGATTTTAGCCTTTTTTTGAATACACGACGGTTCATCAAACTCGTCATTTCATCAAATTCACTGTTTAATCGTAGCTTTTCTTCAGCAATGCGTTGTTTCGTAATATCTCTTGATACACACAAAATACTGGTCGTTTGCCCTTGTGCATTGACAATAGGCGTCAATATATTGTCCCAATACATGGTGACATTATTTAAAATACTCTTTCCAGCAAATCGGGCATTTTTTCCTTTAGCCGCTTCTTTGATTGCTTTTTTACCTTGCTCACGCACTTCAGGGGGCAACAATCCCAACCATTCCATACCAAAACTTGTGACTTTTTCTTGTCCGAGTAGTGCGAGACTGCCCGATTTATTCATGTGTGAAACATAACCATCTGGGCTAATGATTTTGATACAATCAACACTCGCATCGAGCATGTCAGTATTGGCTTTTAATAATTGTTGAGTTTCCTTTAACTTTGAAAGGCGCTCATGAATATTGCTACATGTGATTGTCCAATCAAAATATTTCTTTTGATATAACGCACTTTGTGCATTCAATAAAAACCATTGATATACACCATCATGGCGTCGGATACGGCATTCTTGTTCAAAACGCAGACCTGTTTTGTGTGCTTTCATCCAAATGTTTTGCATCAGCGCTCTATCTTCTGGATGTAAAAACTCCATCCATTGATAAGCGTCAATGTCATTATGATCAATTCCGAAATATTGTTTTAAAGCGGTATTACAATAGCCTTCACCAAATTTAGTCATCCAAATTAAATGTGGAACTTGGTCTAAGGCAAACTTAACTTCATTTGAAATTTGCACACACTGCGGCTTTATAGAATTCCGAGACGACCCCACCTGATTTATATTTCGATCATAAGGTAAATATGCGCCAGCCATAGATTAATCCTATAATATCAGTGCAAATTCAATATAAACTCTTTTTCTAGATGATATATTTTAGCCACATGTTTATTTTGCAATCATTAACAGAAATGTTAACCCTTTCATTTATCAGAAAATAAATTGAATCAAGTCACATTTATAATAAAAGAGTGCAAAATTATAGACAAATTTATCAATAAAATCTATGTTTAAATTATTGTCTACTATTTTTCTAATTTATCTTCATCAGATTAACACTGACATGTTTATTCACAATAATCAATTGAAGTTTGTCGGATAATATTTGGGACAATTGACTATTGTTTAAAATCACTTTTTTTATTATTTAAAATAATTTAGCGGCAACTTCAAGTATCGAACCCCGTTACTTTCAGCTTCAGGAAATTTCCCTGCATCCATATTGATTTGGATCGCAGGAAGAATCAATTTAGGCATGGATAAGCTAGCATCACGCTGTTCACGCATATGAATAAATGCCAGTTTTGTGACACCGCTATGGATATGAATATTTTCTTGGCGTTGAGTTTTAAGATCCGTTTGGCAAGCATAGTCTGTACGTGACTCAGAAAGATAGTCATGGCATAAAAAAATGCGAGTATCATCAGCTAATTTAAAAATCTGCATGACAGAATCATAAAGTTGTGCCGCACTACCTTTTGGAAAGTCACAACGAGCAGTACCATAATCTGGCATAAACAATGTATCACCAACAAATGCCGCATCTCCGATCACATAGGTTAAACATGCAGGAGTATGACCAGGTGTCGGAATATTATAAGCCTCTAATTGACCTATTTTAAAAACTTCATGATCTTTAAATAAATAGTCAAATGACTGATGAGAGTTTAATGCCTTTATATCCAGATGATAAATTTGGCTAAAAGTATCCTGTACGATAGCAATCTTTTCACTCATTGCAATTCGTCCACCAAGCTTTTGCTTTAAGTATTGTGAAGCCGTTAAATGATCAGCATGTACATGTGTTTCCAAAATCCACTCAACACAAAGTTGATGTTGTTGAATATATTCAATGATTTGATCTGCATGCGTGGTGCTGGTGGTCGCTGATGCTGCATCATAATCCAATACACTGTCAATAATTGCACAACATTTGCTTATTGGATCAGTCACAACATAACTGAACGTATTGCTGTTTTCATCAAAAAAATCTTGAACAATTGGATTCATCACCCACTACACTCCTACAACCTTACGGTGAATAAGGACACCAGCCAACATTGCGATAATAAAGTACAGTGCGGGATAAACACCTGCGCCGATCAAAGTAAATGCAGGAGCTGGACATATACCTGCGATTCCCCATCCTATTCCAAAAAGCACAGCGCCGAGGATCAACTTTGTATCGATTTTCGTATTGATCGGTAAGTCAATTTTTTCATTAAATAAAGTGACTGGCTGACGTTTCACCTTCTGAAATGGTAAAAATGCGACCATGATCGCGCCAATCATGACAAAAGCCAAACTTGGATCCCAATGACCAAATATATCTAAAAAACCAATCACTTTTGCAGGATTCGACATGCCTGAAAGCATGAGACCAATTGCAAATAAACCACCAAAAACAAAAGCAAATATATTTTTCATGTTCATGCTCCCAACACATGACGCATCACATAAACAGTCATGAACCCTGCCAGCATAAAAGTACAGGTTGCAACGAATGAGCGTTTAGATAAGCGACTAATCCCACAAATACCGTGTCCACTGGTACAGCCTGAACCCAGTCGCGTACCAAATCCAACCAAAAGACCTGCAATGATCAATAAAATTGGATCTGTAGTCATCATTTCAATTTGTGGATGAACCATAGAATTATAAAAAAATGGCGTAATCAACAAACCTAATAAAAACCATAATGCAGGCGTTTTTAACAGGGTTTTAGGATCTAATACTTGTGCAACTAAACCACTAATACCCGCAATACGACCATTCACCAATAAATAGCCGACAACAGCCAGCCCAAGTAAAGTGCCACCAATGAAAGCAAGGATAAAGTCATGCATCATTTTAAACCCAAACAATATATGTTTTTATAATATATGTTTTTCTAATTTATTCAATATCATTGTTGTATATCGATATAAAATTTTCTGCAAACCCATGAATAATATAAATTTTAAAAATTAAGCGCTATGAGTTTGACTAGACCAACTCATAACTCGCTGATACATTGACAGATCTTTGAATGAAAAATTGAATACAGAATCATTCTTCATTAAATTCATTCAATACTTTATCAACAAACCATTTGGGAAAATAATGGACAGCTGGATTTAATTTTAATTCTTCGGCATTCTCAATTTCAGCAATAAAAGAAGCTTTTTCACCATCACTTGAATTATCAAAAATATATGCGCGATCAGAAACCTCAATAGCAGGCATCAATAAATCTAAACTGCGATAGTATCGTTCATAGATCTTGTGTTCTGGAACATCATGTCCACCGGCATAAACACGATACTTAACACGTGCAATATTTATTTTAGGATCTACTGTCGCAACATAATATAAATATGTTTTGAACCCTTGACGTTTTGCTTCACCTAAGAATTCGACTTTACTGGCATGTGACATCACTGTTTCAAATGTAAAGCTTATTTTGAGCTTTAAAAACTCCATTCGAATAAAATCAATGATGCGCGCACAAAGATATGAATCTATTTCATCTAATTCAAAAACAATCACTTGATCATGTATGATTTTAGGTTGAGTGAATAATAGAGGTACTAATGTTTCATTTCTTTTACGTTTATTTTGTTTTAAAAACGTCAATAAGGCAGGAGCTGATAAAGCTGCATGGTAATCACTTAAACAGAGTTGCTGAGTAGCAAGCAACTGTTTTTCCAATTCATCAGCATTTAAATACGCTCCAATTTGATTCGGAGCCAAATAGTCTTTGATGGTACTTTTACCTGATCCATTCGGACCAGCAAACATTCTTATTCGTGGTGGTCGCATGTAAAAATTATGCCAAGACCTCTTGTTTCTTTTTACGCTTTAAAACACTACGTTTTAATTTAGGTAATATATATGCTGTAGATAAATCTTGAATAACGGTGACTTCACCATGCAATTGTTGAACAAGTTGTCGATCTTTAACATAGGTGACACCCGCATCAGACAAACTCGCCTGCCTAAATGCATCATGAAATGCATCAATAGCAAGCATTGGAATTGTTGCTTCTTCCCGTAATGAAGTTTTCATGACTGTAAATTGACTCATGGAAAAATCCCCAGTCTGTTTGCGTTGTTTTCGTTATCATAACATAAGACGTATTTTTGTCTATTTATTCAACATCTTTCATACATGTCAAAATGCGGCTAAATATTGTATAAATATCAACATGTATATATTTATAAAATTGATTTAGAAATTCACGAAAAAACATATGTTCGAACCCATGCGACATGCTTGGACACAGTTATACTAAGCCAAACCATGATGGAAATGTTTTATGCCCAACGATCTTAAAATTGATGTCATGCGTGACTCTGCCTCATCAGTTGTTACAATCCTAAAATCTTTGGCGAATACTGATCGTTTACTCATTTTGTGTCATTTGGCTCAACAAGAGTTGAATGTTTCACAAATTGAAGAACATACTCAAATTAATCAACCAACACTCTCACAACAATTAATGATGTTACGTAAAAGTGATGTGGTTGCGACACGTAGAGATGGAAAACAGATTTATTATTCGATTAAAGATGACAAACTCACCACTGTTTTAAAAATGCTGTATGACCTTTACTGTCCTAAAATTTAAACTTTTTCTATAATTTTAAAAATAAAAACAGAAACTTATCTCTTAAGCACTTATTGTCGCTATTTTTCTTAGCATTTTTTCTGCATAATATATATGAAAATGTGATATTGAAAATCCAATGGCTACTCCTAGATTGCAATTTAGTAAAATGCTTCCTGCTTGGCAATGGTTACAAGACTATACTGTTCCTAAATTTCGAGCCGATTTACTCGCCGCTTTAATCGTTATTGCCATGCTGGTTCCCCAAGGAATGGCATATGCAATGGTTGCAGGCTTGCCTCCAGTCACGGGGTTATATGCCAGTATTTTACCGATGATCATCTACGCCATCGTTGGCGGAAGCCCAACTTTGTCCATTGGTCCTGTTGCACTGATTTCGATGATGACCTTTGCAACGCTTGAACCTTTGTATGAGGTTGGATCACCTGTTTATATTCAAGCCGCATGCTTATTGGCAATTTTAGTCGGCATACTTTCGACATTACTTGGCATTTTTAGGTTTGGTTTTTTAATTCGTTTAATCAGCCATCCTGTAATTAAAAGTTTTATTATCGCCTCTGCTGTGTTGATTGCACTTAGCCAAGTGAAGTTTATGTTGGATATTCCACTAAAATCAGGAAATATCGTTGAGTTTATCCAAAGTGCTTGGCAATATCTTCGATTTACCAGTATTGAAACTTTAGTTTTTGGTATCGCTGCAACACTGTTTTTGCTCTATATGCCAAACCTTTTGAAGTCAAAAATCTGCCATACCTTTTCAACTTCTGTACAATTTTGGATCAAGGCACTCCCTCTTATACTGGTATTTATTTCAATTGCATTGATTCATTTTTTACATATAGATCAATATGGAATTAAAACTGTAGGTGAAATTCCTTCAGGATTTCCACCGTTTGCCATGCCTTACTGGAACTGGGATTTAGTGATTCAGCTTCTGCCTGGTGCAGCCATGATTACAATGGTCAGTTTTGTAGAATCTATATCCATAGCTCAGACAACTGCCTTTCAACAACGTAGTGAATTAAATAGCAATCAAGAGCTTATAGCCTTAGGTCTTGCCAATTTTAGTGCTGGTGTTACCTCGGCATTTCCTGTGACGGGTAGCTTATCCCGTACTGTAGTCAATGCAGATGCTGGTGCAAAAACACCGATGGCTGGAGTTTTATCATCTATTTTTATTGTTATTGTCAGTTTATATCTTACAGGATTATTTAAAGAGTTGCCTCTAGCAATTCTTGCAGCAACCATTATGGTGTCGATTTGGAAGTTAGTCGATTTTAAGCCGTTTATTGAAACTTGGCGCTATTCAAAAGCAGATGGTCTTGCAATGTGGGTGACCTTTTTTGGCGTATTGTGTATCGACATTTCTACAGGTCTAATCATCGGCATTATTTCGACATTCATTTTGTTATTGTGGCGAATCAGTCGCCCACATATCGCTGTGATTGGTCTAGTTGAAGGTACTCAACACTTTCGTAATATTTCCCGCCATGAAGTGCTGACCAGTACCAATATTGTCTCAATCCGTATAGATGAGAATTTAACTTTTTTAAATGCTAATACTTTAAAAGAATTTGTGATTTTTGAAGTCAGTCAACATCCTGAACTGCATCATGTTGTGATTAATTGTTCAAGTATCAGCAATATTGATGCAAGTGCTTTAGAAACATTGGAAGAAATCAATAATGAATTAAAGAATTTAAAAATTCAGATGCATTTTACTGAGATTAAAGGTCCAGTTATGGATCGTTTAAAACAGTCGAATTTAATCAATGAACTGAGTGGGACAGTCTATTTAACGCATTACCAAGCAATGCATGCCTTAGATGCTCAAACTTTCAGATAAAAAATCATTTAATTTGTCAACAATTTTTAATATGATTGCTGAAAAAGCTATATATTTTTTAATATCTTAATTTTTATGGTGAAAATGTGGTATTTAAGTTTTCGCGTTTAGGTATAGAATAGCCGGCTTGTTCATTGATTTTAGACCAGTTTAGGCAAAAAGGTTCAATATGTTTGCTGCCCTAGCACGTTTAAGTTTAGTTACACGTATTCTTATTGCCATCATTCTTGGTTTTTTAGTTGCGTATTTATTTCCAAATTCAGCCGGATATTTCAATATTTTAGGCGAGCTTTTTATTAAAGCATTAAAATCTATTGCACCGATTCTGGTATTTGTATTGGTTCTCGCTTCAATTGCTAATTTTAAAGTGGGTGGCGGTGCAAGCAATTTAAGACCTATTCTGATTTTATATGCCATCGGAATGTTATTGGCTGCGATCAGCGCAATAATTATTAGTACCTTATTCCCAAGTACACTCATTTTCACGCATGCCAGTGAAGCAGCTTTACAACCACCAGGAAGTGTGGCTGAAGTATTAAAAAATTTACTGCTGAGTTTTATTACCAACCCAATCACAGCACTACATGAAGCCAATTTTATTGGTATTCTCGCTTGGGCTGTTGGTCTAGGTGCTGCACTTCGTCATGGTTCGGAAACCACAAAACAAGTGATTACAGATGTAGCAGATGCAGTTAACAGTATTATTCGTATTGTGATTTCATTTGCGCCAGTCGGTATTTTTGGTTTAGTGGTCGCTACTTTTGCACAAGCTGGTTTGGAAACGCTAAAAAACTATGCACATTTGATTGCAGTCCTTGTGGGAACAATGTTGTTTGTTGCGTTAGTGATCAATCCATTGATCGTGGGTATTGTGATGCGTAAAAACCCATACCCTTTGGTACTCAAATGCTTAAGAGAAAGTGGAATTACTGCATTCTTTACGCGTAGTTCTGCTGCCAATATTCCAGTCAATCTTGATTTGGCGAAGCGTTTGGGTGTAAATGATACCACTGCCAACGTTGCGATTCCTTTAGGTGCGACAATCAACATGGCTGGCGCAGCAGTAACGATTACGGTACTCTCTCTAGCAGCAGTACATACCCTTAATATTCATGTTGATATTGTCACCATGGTTATCTTATGTATTGTATCTGTTTTATCAGCATGTGGTGCTTCAGGTGTTGCCAGTGGTTCTTTGCTACTGATTCCAATTGCATGCGGTTTGTTTGGGATTCCTTCAGAAATCGCAATGCAAGTGGTGGCTATTGGGATGGTCATCAGTGTATTGCAAGATTCAACAGAAACTGCATTAAATTCATCTACTGACGTTATATTTACCGCAGCAATTGACCTCTCAAAAAGGTAATTTGCCAAAAGTATGAAGAAAAGAAGGAATTATGCCTCTTCAATATTTACCAGCCTGGATTCAGCTTGGTGCTTTTATGCTTGCAGTCAATGCAGGCATAATTAATGTATTGGGCTTAATCACGGTTCTACACCAATCGATCTCTCATATGACAGGTAATGCCAGTTTGTTTGCTCAAGCACTGGTACATCAGCAATATAGTCATGTTGTTTATCTGCTGTTGATTATCATCAGTTATGTGCTGGGTTCAAGCTATAGTGGCTATATTTTAGGTAATAGTCATTTTCAACTTGGTCGTAGATACGGCATACCGCTGAGTCTAGTCAGTATTTTTATTTTTTTGTGTTGGGTATTTATTCCCTATCATCCGCAATACGCCTTACTTTGGGCAAGTGCCGCCATGGGTATACAAAATGCCATGGTGAGCCATTACAAAGGTACAATTATTCGTACCACGCATCTTTCAGGTGTATTAACAGATTTAGGATTAGCATTAGGCTATTTTTTCAGAGGGCTTGTGGTTGAAAAACGCCGCATAACTTTGCATTTATTGATTCTTTTTGGATTTATTCTGGGTGGAATCATTGCCAGTATTGTCCATCCTTATTTACAATTGAATGCATTCCTTATCCCTGCTGGATTAAGTTTAGTATTAAGCTTAGTGTATTGGTTTATTTATTTTCGGCATGGCTCGAAACACAGTTAATCGTTGGTTATTATTATGGTTAAAAACGCATTACAAGCGCAATTACTCAAAGCTGGCTTAGTTGATAATAAAAAAGCAAAGAAGCTTTCTAAGCAAGCACAACATGAACAGCGTACTGGTCAAAGTAATGAGGCTGAACTCAAAGCAAAAATTGAACAAGACAAACAAGAAAAAATCTCTAAAGACCAGGCACTGAATCAAGAAAAACAAAGAATTTTAGATGAAAAAGCATTGAAAGCATCAATCATCCAAATGATCAAGCAACATAAAATCAAAGATACAGATGGTGATGTTACCTATCAGTTTATTGATGGTTCAATTAAGAAAATTTATCTTAATCAACAAGTCTACAATGCTCTGGTTGCAGGTAGCTTAGTGATTGCACATGATCATGATGCTTATGCCATATTACCTAAAGCTTTAGCAGATCGTATCAATGAGAAAATGACTGGCTTTATTATTGTCAATAATTCTGAAAAGAATGAACAGGTCACAGATGAAGAAGATCCTTATGCAGCTTACGTCATTCCAGATGATTTAATGTGGTAATTTTGGGTCAAATCTGAACCAGTACAGATTAAAAATATCTGTCTTTACTTACAAAATGGATTGTGTTCTAAAATGCATTTCTTAGGCACAATCACCAATCGATATAAACACACCAGTGCAATATAAAGATATTTTGCCTGAAATCGCGATCATAAGTTACAACGCACTTTTTGAGTTAGACAGAAAAATAAGAATTCAACTTTGATTTACTTTTGCAAAATCAAATAAATATATAAGTGCGCAATACTATTTAGCGCTGTTGAATATACTTCTTGCTTAAACTGCTGCACAACTTTTGCAATATCATAATGTCCGTAGCTGACTTGCCAAATCCAGCTAAATTGCTCCACACAATACTGAGCCTTATAACCACGAATAAAATCAACCATTATTTGTGTGGGCAGTCTAACTCTTCCTGCGCGACAAAAGTAGCAGCTTTAGGAAGAGTTTCATTAACGCGTTGTAGCGCTTTGTTTTCAATTTATTATGCCAAGCACGCAAAGTTTCAGAGGTACAACCGATTTTAGATGTAATTGCTGTAATTACAGTCCAAGTAGAAGTATAGTCTTTTTTAGAGTCAGACACTAAGCTTACTGCCCGTTATTTGATTTTTGGGGTGTATTTTAATTTTGTCATTATAATACTCTCTTAATAAAGTTTGTCTCCAACAATCTCGGTACCGTTCAGCTTTGGTATTAACCTTGCTATTACTGGAAAGTAAAGCGTAAAATATTTAAAGTTTTTTGATAGGAATGTTGAGATTGAAGCCGAAATGAATTTAAAAAGTGATCAAATCGAATTAACTCAAGAAGAAGTTCATAAACTTGCAGATACTTTTAAGTTATTAGGCGATGCATCCCGACTCAAAATACTTTTGTTTTGTATGCGTGGACCGAGTTCTGTTGGAGAGATTTCTACAGCTCTTGATCTTTCACAATCATTGGTCAGTCATAACCTTAGACTTTTACGTTCAGCACGTTTAGTAAAGGGCAACCGACAGGCAAAACAAGTTATTTATCAAATAGCAGATACTCATGTGAGTCATGTAATTTCTGATATGGCTATACATATTGTTGAAGAGGCATGTGAAGACTTTTAATACAATTACGACAGCTAATTAAAAGCACAACCAATATATCCAATAGGGCAAATATGACGTATATAGATGCCAATATTAACTAAATTGGATGTGCTTATAACATTTTACAAGCATCATAAGATTTTTAAAATGTTATGAGTTTGAACAACAAGCATCTTTTTCAAATGCACTCAGGCGACAAAAGCATGATGCTTCAATTGGAATATCTGCTGAAGCAACAGCAATATCACGTTGTAAGGAAATTTCTTCAGCTTCCTTATCTCTCCCTAGTTTAGTTAAGCATTCATATAATCCATGCAAACTCCATACATTATTCGGACGGATGCGACGCCTACCTAACTTTTTATCCAAGCCTAATTCGATCCGATACTCTGTAGCAGCCACTTCATAATTGCCTTGTTCCATATTAAGTGCACAATATGCATGACGTACAGGTTGTAACCAAGCAGGAGGATCACTGTATGGAAGAGCATCTTCCAACTCAATACCTTCTCTTAATATCATAAATGCTTTTTCAATATTTCCTTTACGATATTCAAGCTCACCATGAATCATTTTTGTGGCAATATTAAGTGCATATATTTCTTTAACAGGAATTGAATTATATCGTTCTTCAGGCACAGCTGCTGCTGCTGCTTCGAATTCAATATGCGCTTGTTCAGCTTCAGGAATCCGTCTGAGTGCAGAGAACGCAATCCCACGAGCATAACTGATCATTGCTACAGTCGAACTATATAACTCTTTATCTTCAGGAAGTTCGAGTTCTAAAATTTCTTCCCATAGACCGAAACGGATCATTACATGGGGTAAAGTTGTACAATAACTCTCACATAAATTAGCCATAGGCGGTGAAGAAATACTAAGTACTTCAGGTGTGAGGATTTTGTTAATGCGATGAGCCATATCTAAAGCTTCTCGAGATTTACCTGCCATCATCGCACCATATGCTCCAACTATTAAATTGTGTGCCCTATAGGCGACGTACCAAGCATCTGGATTCATTTCTTTCGCAAAATATTTGTCATCTGCTCTAGCCGCATCTAAATTCGAGTAAACAACTCGTCGCCAATCTCCACAAGCGTTATCTATATGAGTAGACATATGCGCCAAATGTGAACCATCGGGAGATAAGCTACGAAGATTATCAGCAGCCGTCAAAGCAACCTCTGGGTAAGGTGACATTTCCATTAGGTGAATATATAAGTGGTTTAATACGGGGTGACGATTACTACCAGAGCGTGATAATGCATCTTCAAGAACTTTTCGCGCTTCCAATGTACCTGAACCAATAGCTTCCCCAGTATCTATATCCCAAAGTTGACGTGGACTAAGACACATTAGTGAGTCAGCGAATAGTGCAGCAGCATCAAGATCATCCGAATATTTTTGATAAAATGGTCTCATTGATTCAGCATAAGCTAGATTGAGCTTTTTAAAGTCATCTTCGTTAGTCGTCATAATTTTAGGAAATCGAGATGCTAAAGCATTAATCATATCTTTTTCAAAAGAAGTCGCATTTTTAACAGCGTTTTCTTTTGCCTTTTCCATAACTCTTTGAATAAATGGAATCTTAATTTCAAGATCTGCTTTATCAAATAATCGCCATGCTTTGTTGTAATTTGGACCTGACGCAAATGCAATTCCCCAGTATGCCATAGCGCAGTCGGGATCATATTCTGTAGCTTTTTTAAAACAATTGACAGCTTCTCCAGGGTTGAAACAATAGGTCCATTGTAAACCACGGTCAAACCATATTTGGGCATCAGATGATGTTGTTGTAATTTTACGGTGATAATCACCGAGATCATAATAAGTATCAGTCATTCTTGACTCCTTAATTCAAAATCCTTTAACAAAAGAATTTAATGGTTATGACCAGTATAAGGATTAATTTTTATAGCTTTCTCAAGCCTACAAATACGATCTCCTAACCAGTCAATGGCAACAGTTAAATCCATAAATATGATTATCTATACATATGAATATATATTCATATGTATAGGATGTCAAATCAATATAATTTCATATCAATCTACTGAAAAACTCATACAGTAAAATAGAATTTGTCTTGATCAATAAAATTAATGTAATGAATATATTGTTAAATGATTTAAAGCTTTTATTGCCACGCTTTATATCAAAAGTTTAAATAGATCTGCGTAGGCGATGCTTCACTCTTGCGCTGCAAACAAAGCAGTGCTTTGTTCTTGCTCAGATGAAAGATGACAAAAATTTTTCGTTGAGCGAGTGGATATATCCTACTCCCCCACTCAACATAACGACATCCATGTCGCCTTACGATATAAAGACCATCTATAATTTAAAAATGCAAAAATAAATAAATCTATAAAAACTTCTAATAATTTGTATAAAAGCATAAAGTTTATTGGATATGAATGATAGAAATTGAATCACTTGTATGAATAATCAGGCGGTTTAGGTATAGATATAAGGCATAGTTTTTGCTTTTGAGTCATTTTAGTCAGAAGATATCTTGATCATTTTTTACTATGGGCTTGACTCAAAATACTCACAGATAATAGCCCAAAATCACAAAACTGAGTAAACAGACTGTCTCTGCGATTTCTATACTCGCACCAATCGTATCTCCTGTAATGCCATCAATTCTTTGAATAAATTTATGTCGGAGATAAATGAGCGTTAAAATAAAAATGATTGCTGTCGCTAATCCAACCCAAACAAAGTATCCGACAGCCAATAGACTGATACTAAAAATGATGATCGACCATGTTTTAGGGATGTATTGTGCAATGGTAGAACCTAAACCTCTTTCACGAACATATTCTGTGGTCAGAAATAAAAAAAGTGGCGTTAAACGTCCAAAAACCGGAAATAACACCAAAGCAGTGTAGAGTTGTTCTTGAAGTAAAACATACAATGCAGACCATTTAATGATACAAACAATGATCAGACTTAATACGCCGATTGGTCCACAGGCAGGGTCTTTCATTATTCTAAGGGTATTTTCTTTATCGCCAAAACCACCTACCCATGCATCGGCAGTATCTGCCAAACCATCCAGATGAAGTCCACCTGTTAACCAAATCCAGATCACCAGAATAAAAGTGCTTAATAAAACAACAGGTAAAACATGCAATAGGCTGGCTACTGCATAAAGCACTAAGCCAATTAATAAACCAACAACTGGATAGAATAATAATGAACAGCCATTCTGCTGCGGTGAAGGCATTTTTCTTAAATGAACAGGAACAATCGTTAGAAACTGCAATGCAATAAAAAATGGAGTCATCTACCATCCTCCAAAAGTTCCAGTTGCATGGTTTCACTGTCTAAAATAAAGCGATTTAATTGCCCTAAATCAGCAGTCATTTTTAAAATATCATCTAAGGATTGTTGCAGCGCCATACATTTTAATAACTTAATCACACCGCCATGTGTGACCACTAAAGCAGTTCGACTGTTTGATGCCAGCATATGTTGTTGAATCGAATACAATGCCTGATTGATTCGAGATTGAAAATCTAAATATTTTTCAGCATTGGGTGGGGTAAAACGAGTTGGGTACTGCCAAAAATTTGCCAAAAGCTCAGGAGAATCTATATAAATCTGTTGAACAGAAATACCCTCCCAGTCCCCAAAATGTATTTCTTGAAGCCGTTGATCCTGCATCAACGGAATCCTGACTTGTTGTGAAAAAGACTGAGCAAATTGTGCACAGCGTTTTAAAGGAGAGCTGAACACATAATCCCACTGTGTTTGAACTGAGTTTTGATCTAAGAATATGCTCTGGTGCATTTGCTGCCAGCCCAATTCTGTTAAATCATCATCAGTCGAGCCGCGCAAAGTATGACTTAACGTGGTTTCGCCGTGACGTAATAGATCAACCCTCAGTTTCATTTATCTGCTCTTGTTTTGAATATTTTAAACTTTTTCACCAATCACAGCAGCTTCAGCAAATGTTGCCATATTGTTATGTAAGCTACATGCGAGTTTAATGACCCCTAGTGAGGCTCCTGCTCCACTTCCTTCCCCCAAACGCAAATTCAATTTTAATAATGGATCAGCATTGAGTTCTTGTAATATACGCAAGTGACCATATTCAGCAGATTGGTGCCCAAACAACATCCACTGACGAACTGCAGGATTCAACTGAACTGCTACCAAAGCTGCAACAGAACTGATAAATCCATCCACAATCACAGCTAAACCGACTTGAGCACAACGAATATATGCACCCGTCATTGCTGCAATTTCTAAGCCACCGACTGCACAAAGCGCCTTAAATACATCACTTTTAACATAATTTTTATGCATTTCAACAGCATTTTTAATTATATTTTTCTTATGTATCAATTGCTCTTCTCGAATCCCTGTACCTACACCTGTTAATTGCTCTGCTGGTTCATTTAATAAAAAGCTTGCAACGGCTGAAGCAGCACAGGTATTTCCTATTCCCATTTCTCCAGCAATATAAATCGAAGCATGATTGGCAAAGGCTTTTTCAACACTTTTACGTCCTAAATCCATAGCTTGAGCACATTGTTCTTCAGTCATCGCCACTTGTTTTGCAAAGTTTGCTGTTCCTGGTGCAATACAGTGACGTTCAACACCTTGATATTCGTAAGCGTCTCCGACCGTACCACAATCAATCACTTGCAATGTCGCTGCATATTCTTTGGCAATCACACTGATACATGCGCCGCCAGTTGCAAAATTTTGCAGCATTTGTCGTGTTACCGCTTGCGGATAGGCAGACACATTTTCTGCCATTACCCCATGATCACCTGCAAATATTGTAATCCAAGGATGTTCAAGCTGTGGTTTAGGATTATTTTGTAGACTTGCCAATTGCACAGCGACATTTTCTAGAGCAGCAAGTGAACCCGTCGGCTTGGTCAATTGCGATTGACGTTCTTCAGCCTGTTGTTTCATCTCTGCACTTGGAACTTTGCATGCTTCTAACCACCAATTCATTGTTTTCTCCATTTCAATCATTTTTAAACATATAAATATCAATTAAATCTATGCTTTCGACCGCTAGAAATCATAGAGCTTCGTTTTTTAAAACCATTGGGAAACCAGCAACACAAAATACAACTTTATCAGCAATTTGCCCCAACTGCTGATGCAAACGTCCAGACTCATCAACGAATTTACGGGTGATTTCTCCCATAGGAACAACACCAAGTCCAGTTTCATTACTCACCAAGATCACTTGAGACTCTAATTTAGGCAGGATTTGCAGTAGTTTTTGACATTCCTGAATCTGTAGATTTTGATCATCATGTATTAACAAATTACTCATCCACAAAGTTAAACAATCGACTAGAATCAAATGCCCTTTTTGATCATTTTTTTCCAATATATCCGCAAGATAATGTGTTTCTTCAATCAATTCCCATTCACTTGGGCGTTGCGACTGATGGTGAGCTATGCGTACTTGCATTTCCTGATCCCAAGCTTGGGCAGTCGCAATATAGATCACTTTTAAATCTGAATCTTTTGCAATCTGTTCTGCAAGTTTACTTTTTCCAGAACGTGCGCCCCCCAAAATTAGTTGCAGCATGGATTCTGCTCCAAAGATACTTTTTTAGTATTTGAGTTGAGTGAATAGTATTCTAAATCAAATAATTTGCCTTGTAGATCGTTTGCTTTATAAAAACCAAAATGCAGTTGATCTATCGTGATTTCAAACTGTTGTTGCTGTGTCATTTCAATTTCTTCTAAAATTTGTTGTGATGGAAACTCTGCTTTATAAAGCCCTAGAGTAATATGTGGACAATATTGTGTAGGTGCTATTTCTTGGGTTGAGTAAGATAAAATTTTTTTAATATTGCTTAGGCTATTTTGATCATCATGAATATCAACAAAAAGTGCACTGCTAAAACTATTTATCTTACCCGTCTTGAGTTTAAAAGGTTGAAGATTACTTTTCTTTAAATCTTGCAGATGCTGTTGTAATTGTTTGAATTGGAAATCATCATCGAATTGTGGAGATAAATCTGTTAAAAACCCACAAATATATATCGTGATATGAAATTGTCGTGTGTTGGGATGAAATAAAAAATTTGAAAACTTTTGTCTCAATTGATTTAGATAATCAACTAAGGCTGGATGCTTAATTTCAATGTACCATAAAGCGTAGTTTTCCCTCCCTTTGTGCCACTCAGGATAATCATATGCTTGTGTTGCTACAGTGGTACTTTGGGAATGTAAAAACATGTTAAAATTCACATTCGTTTGAATGACTCTATTAAAGCATGGAATCCACTGATTTAATTGCTAAATTGCATGAGTGTTGTTCAATCAAAAGAGAATTTTATTCAATTTAATTGTTCAAGCTTACTTTTAAAATCTTTCATTGACTCAAAATAATCATCTGCCATGTCCAACATGCGCTGATTTGGCGCTTTAATATCTCGAATCAAAATAGCTACACCACTTGCATCATGTGCTGAACGAAGCCCATTTTCTGAATCTTCAATCATAAAGCAGTTTTTTGGTGCTAAATTGAATTTTTCACACGCAGTTTTAAAAATTTCTGGATGAGGTTTTCCTTGTAATACCTCATCACCACACACTAAAAATTTAAAATAATGCTCAATATTGGCGATTTGAAGGTATTTCTCCGCAATCTCCCGCGCACTTGATGTAGCGACTGCCATGGGAATCTGACGTGAATACAAATACTTCAATGTTTCGAGTACACCCTCTTTTAATGGCACGCCATTTGACTCAATCATTGCCAATTCAATTTGAGCTGCACGTTTACGAATCTGCTGATAAGGAATATTTGCGCCATAAAATTGCTGTGCTAAAAGTTCAGAGCTTGACTCATTAAGCCCTAAGCATTGCATTAAATAATCCAGTGAGAATTCAAGCTGCATAATGTCTAAAGAGGATTGTTGTAAAGCTTTAAATCTAAGCCGTTCTGTATCCAGTAAAGTGCCATCCATGTCAAAGATCGCAGCTTGAATAATATGTTGATGAAACTTCACACTTGACCTATAGAAAATAAATAAAAGGGAGACGTATATCTCCCACACATTAAAATAGCAAACTATTGAATATTATAGCATTGCTTAAGCTTTAAATAATCATAATAATAACTCTTGGTTTTATAACGCGCATAATCACATTCTTGTTTAAAACTGATTTCTTTTTCGTTATACAACATTTTCAACAAAGTTTGACCTTGTGAATTTTGATAAATATCCCACTGCACATTTGCAGCCATTGGAGAGATATCTTCACCACGCCATGTGCTGTTGTTGTAATTAAAAGTCTGTGAAAAAGGCACAGATTGCATCATGCCTTTCAGTTCCAAACTGGTGGCTAAAGGAATAATGATTTCAGCGTGGGCAAAACGAAGTACAGCAATATTCTTTTGACGCTTATTGATCACATCATCTACTTGTTTAAATAAATCTTGCTTGAGCGACTGCGCAATTTCAGTTGTGATGGCTTTGCCCGCATCAAAACTCGGTCCTTTACTATAGAAATCATTGGCATCATTATATTGTGCATAAAACTTGGCAGCATCAATTGGCATATATTTGCTAAAATCTGTAGCGCCTAGTTCGTCTTGCATTCCACCCGTAATAGAATATAACTCATATAAATACGCCGCCGCATCTACTGCACTTGTAATGGTATTTTTACCTTTGCCTTTTTCAGTAATTTGTTCACCTTGAGGACTGGTGACAGTAAACGATCCTGTATTACTAAAGGTATAGCCAGCTTGCCCCAGTTTTTGAATAAACGTTGCTTTAAAAATAGGTGTTAACACCGCTGTTGCGATTTTTTGTGCATTATTGTCTGCGCTTAATTCTTTAAGCTTTTGTTTTAAACTTAAATCATTTTCTTCATAATCTTGGTATTTCAGGCTTGCATCATAGACTTGCTTTTCTAAATCCGTTTTGATGTTGGCAAGATCATCCTGTGCATTCAAACTGTGAAAATATAAGTTAAAGCGACTTACACCACCATCTGCGATACTCGGTACAGATCCACTGTTTAAACTTTGATAACTCGCAGGTTTAATCGAACTCTTTAAATTCGGTTGCTGTTTTAACAATTCATTGCTAAAGAATTTTGCACTGTCTACGGCGCGATCTACGCCCGAACTTACGATTTGAATGGTTTTGCCCTGCTGACTGGCTTGATTAAATAAGTCAGGTAAACGCTGCAACAGTCGATCTGCAATTCCACGATGTTCTTTAATCCCGATCGATGATTCATTGCCATAACCATATTGGCGGATGCCTTCTACACCATAACCCAATAGAATATTGGCTTTCATCATTGCTTCTAGATCAGCACCAAGTTTTTCGCCCAATGGCGTTAAAGCATTTTCTTGTTTGGCTTTTAGCCACATGTTGTAAAGTGCTAGATCATATTTAATACTCGATAAACCACGTGAGCCATGTCGTGCAACAAGTTCAGTAAAAACTGCCTGATAGCCAGCAGGTTGAGCTTCATAAGTGCTTAATTTCTGTTGCGGTAAATAAGGTTGTTTGGTCTGCAAATATAAAGATGTAGTTGTCTGTGGTGGCGTTGTAGTTGAGTTCCTATTATCCGTATCATCATTACAGGCAGTAAGAAATAAACCAGAGCTCAAACATATAAATAAAGAATGTTTAAATTTTAAATTTTTCATCAGCAAAGTGTCATATTGGACTAAATGCCGAAGAAACTAGTCCAATAATATGACACTGATATGACTTTATCGATATTATTTTTCTCTATTCCATTTAAAAACAATGAAATAAACATAAAATACGGCAAAAATACCAATCAATAAATAATATGGAAAAATTATGTTGAATTGATACAGTGCTGTACTCAACAAAGGTGCAACCACTAAACTCAACGCTTGTACCATCGTACATAAGGCTGCTATTTTCGTTTGATCATGGATAGAGACCGACTGTGATGCACCTGTGGTAAATGCAGGCATTAAACACGCTACGGCGATCCCATAAAAAATATAAGCAAACTGAAAGATGATGATCTGTTGGCTATATATCGACATCAACAACCCTATCAACATTGCCGATAATCCAGCCACCAATAAGGTTTGCAATGACCATTTTAACCATTTTGAAATTGCCACTTGCATAGCAACCAATGCAATACCAACCATTAATGAACATTGCGAAAAATACAATGCACTTTGTTCAATACTGAACTTAAATTTATCTTGGATATAAAAGCCAGCCGTTAAATTCAGGGTAACAATGGCGATGTACAAACTGAATCCTAAGATTAGCCAGATAAAAGCTTTGTTTAACGTATGTTTATTTTGATTCTTTGCTTGATACTGCTCATCAATATCTAGTGGTTGATTGGCTAAATCTGTAGGGTTTTGATGCAAATTTTCTGGAAATTCGACCGAATTTTGATTATTTTTTTGGTAAAAGCTTACGATCAATATACTCAAGGTTGCGAGAATCACCACAGCCAACCACATGGGAATTAAGATCCCATAAACGATCAATAATGTCGTTAGAAATGGTCCTAAAATTAATCCTAAACTGTTGAATGCACCAAACTTTGCCATCATTTGGCTACGTTGTTTTTCTTCTTCATATCGTGTCATCACATAACTTTGTAAAGCAATCTGTGGCATTGCCATAAAAATACCTGTACTGCTACGACTTAATAACAGTAAAACAAATAACAGCCCTGCTGGTACACTATAATGCAATCCATAACTGAGTACACCTGAGAACAGTCCCCATGTGATGGTCATACCAATAAAACCTAAACTGAGTAAATAATATTGATTTTGTAATTTAGTTTTTTTTGAGATCCAGATTGCCGTTAAACTCATCAACAAAGCACTTGCAGAAACCAATAAGCCTGCTTGAAGTTCTGACATTTTAAGCTGCCGAATCAAGGGGGCAAGCAAAGGCAAAATCATGGAAAAACTCATTCCATTTGCTAGACTTGCAGCTAATAAAATCGTATTGTTTTTATTCATTTAGACCTTATTCAAATATCACAGTGAGCAGATAACCAAATACATTATGCAATTGAGACGCATTTCCATATTGATCAAATTAAAAAGCCCCTTTTACGTGATTGACTGGCAAAAGGGGCTAGAGGTTTAATTAATATTTCACGCTATAGCTTAGACCATAGGTACGACCTTGTGCTGGTAAGCTTGAGATTGCACCATAAACAGTTGAAACAGCTTGGCTATATACTGATTTATAATCTGTATTCCAGACATTATACACACCAAATCCAAGTGTCCCAGGTCCAACTTTGGCATTAGTAATCACATCCATCGTTGTAAATCCTTTAATCTCAGCGGGTGGACGAGTTGAGCCACTGTCGATCGCATCTTGACGCGCTTTGTCTGTCCCACCTATGGCTAAGGCTTGTACTCGCACACCAATGCCATCATCAAACTGCCAATCTGAATAAACCGTTCCTTTTAACGGTGCTATCCGTATAGCATCCAATTCTTGCCATTTACCTTGAGTATTCTTATATTGCCCAGTGGTATATGCTGCTGTTCCACCGATAGTCCAATTCGATGAAATTGGATAAGAGAGATTGGCTTCTGCACCATACACACGTTCATCCGTGTCAATAACCTCTATAGCATAATTCGGTGGTCCAAATTTCAGACTTTTGTCTGAATCATTATAAAATGCAGTAATACCTGCATTTAAACCTTTGGTACCTTGAATTCTCCAACCCAATTCATAGTTATTAACTTTAATTGGATCAATTGTCTGACTACTTACTACAAAGTTTGCAGGTACATCACGCAGCATACGTTGTATGTCTGGTAAATTTGAACCTTGTGAGAAATTGGCAAAAACTTGTTGTGCATCGGTCAGATGATAGACAGCACCAATATTAAATAAAGTTGCATCATGTTTAACCGTTCCACCATTTAAGGTTTTTGCTTGATAAGTTGGCACTATCTCAGCGACGACTGCTTCTGTATAAGGTGTTGACGAATCAACATCACTTTCAACGCGCTCATATCTTATGCCCGCTTGTAAATCAATACGGTCGGTAATATCCAATTGGCTTTGCGCAAAAAAACCCAGCTTACTGGTTTCTACATCTGGACCGAATTGATAGCGCTTAAGCGGTTTAAAGGCTAAACCATTACTTCCCATAAATGTGGCTAAATCATAACGTTGCATATCCTGACGGTCTTGCTCATTTTCATAATCTACCCCATAGGTCAGACCTAACTTACGACCTTGTAAATTAAAATCCTTTTGTAAAGCCAGTCGAGCCCCCCAAACATCAATATCTGTATCAGATTGATAGACTAAATAAGTGCTACCTGGCGTTGGCAATGCATTATGAGCAATTGGATTCGCTGCTGGATACCAACGAGCTTGCTCATTACGATAATAGGCTTCAGCATTTAAAATCTGCGTAAAGAAGTCATCATTTTGGTATTGGGTATTAAAACTATAGCGTTTGGTTCTTGGCTGATCATCAAGCTGTAATCCTTTAACGGCTTTTTGGCTCGGTTGTGCGCCAAATAAGACCGCAAGTCCTGGACCATAGTCTGGTCCATAATCACTGTCTTGTTCATCGTTGTAATATTGACCACCAAAACTGAGACTTTGACCATCGGCAATTTTCCAAGTCAAACGTCCATTCACATCTATGGTTTCAGTATCTTGACGATCCGTCTGCGCAACTTCAGGTCCGACTCGATCGCCATGACTGTCTTGGATTTCACCACGTTTAGCATAGCCAATACCCAGTGTTCCTTTTAGAGCGTCCTGATTGAATGAAATGCTTTGTGATGCTTCATAAGCCATTGCATCACTTTTAAAATTGTTGCCAGACGTGACACCGACTTTAGTTTCAAAACTTAAAGGTTCTTCGCCACCATTTTTTGTGATGATATTGATGATTCCACCTGTTGCGCCAGAGCCATAAATACTACTTGCGCCAGAAACCACCTCAATTCGCTCAATCATAGATGGGCTAATGCTATTGAGTTGTCGTGAACCATCGCGATAACCTGTTTGAGGTACACCATCAATCATGTATTGGACCACACGCCCACGCATCGTCATACCATAGTTTGATGTTGTACCCGTATTCGGCGTTAAAGACGGTACCAACAAGCCTAAAATATCTGCAGTGCTTTTACCCGCATTTGCTTGCTTTTCGATTTCAGCATGATCAATGCTATACACTGTTCCAGCGATTTCGGAAATACTTTTTGCAGAGCGTGTGGCGGTTACAACGATGGGTGCCAAGCTTTTCACTTCTGATACAGTATTGTCATTATTATTCGCAGGCTCTTGCGCATAAAGTTGAGTACATACAGCTAAACTTAAACAGGTCAGTTGTATATGTATTGATTTTTTTCTCATGAGTTATCCTTCCATAATCTTTGATTTTGGATTTATTTGCGTTTTTGAAATAATGAGATGCGATAAAATTACACTCACTACAGATGCTACGGCCAGTACAATATAAAAATTGCCATAACCTAATGATTTGGCCAGAAAACCTGAGCCTGCCCCACCAATGAAATAGACCAACAATTCAAAACACACCAGAATTGTAAAATCAGTTCCTGCTTGTTCTTTTGAGCTATTTTGCATAAAGTATGCATAGAGCGAAGTCATTGCAATATAACGAATTGCCAAAAATGCAATGACAAAAATTCCCAATAATAAATGCCACTGGTTTAACCAACCGAGCAAAATAGCAAGTCCCAATAATCCGTAGATTAAAGTTCGTAGCCAGCCCGCCCAAACCAGTAACTGTGTTGCCTTTATTTTTTTCAATAAGAGTGCTGCTGAAACCGCAGCCAACAACCCCACACCTGCACCCACTACAGACATCAATACTCCAATCTGTGACAGTGACCAGTGTTGATCAATGAGCATTGGGTTAAGCATTGCCATTGCAGGTGCTTCGACAAAGCGATAGCAGACAATTAATAATAAAGCCCAACGAATTTCTGGTCGTTTAAATGCGCGAATCAGGCTTGGAGGATTTTGCGCAATATGTTGTTCTTTGGGTTTTTCTTTGATTTGAAACACAGCCAGCATGGTTAAAGCTGTCATCACCGCTAAACACGTTAATGCTGTTTGCCAACCATAATATTGATAGAGCCACAATGTCGCCGCACCACCAATCATACTCCCGATGGCAACACCAATACTCTGCGCCATACTGCCAAAGCGATAATCTTGTTCAGAGAAAGCTTCAACGGTATAGCCGTCTATGGCAATATCTTGCGTTGCCGCAAATGTTGAAATCCATAGTCCAATCACGACAAACACAGCCAAACCATATGAAAACTGGGTAAATGCCAGTGCCAATACACCCAGGACCAAAGCAATTTGCGTGAACAGCAACCAGGTTTTTCGTTTTCCTAATTTTTTAACATATATTCGATCAATCAACGGCGCCCAAAAAAACTTAAACGCCCATGGAATATATAACAGTGACAACATTCCAATCCAGCGTAAATCAACCCCTTGATGCCTTAAAATTGCAGGCAGTGCCACATTGTAAAAATACAAAGGCAAAGCATGTGCTAAATACAGAACAATCACAACACTCAAGCTTAATATTGAAATCTGCTGTGTCATTGATGTATTTTTTGAATTATCTATGTTCTGCATATCCACCTCTGCACAGCCCACTGCAGTGCATCACAACGATCCAACGTGACGTAATAAGGAACACGCCAAGCCACATGTAAAGCTGGTGAATTCAGGCGTTGTTGATCTGCATCATCAAGCGCAATCCGCACCAATCCCACACAATATTTAAAAAATTTGACTTTATTTTTTTTATACCAAGCGGCTTGAACTTGGCGATATTCCTCTGGGAAAGTCGTACCATCTAGACTTTGCATCACCAGTGCAAAATTTTGTTGATGATGCAAAAAGTTTTCAACTTCTGCGAGCCACTGCTCAAATTCAGCAATTGATACATCTTTTGAAAACGTCATATCCATAATTTGAATATGTGTAGACTGGTAACTCATATGGAGGGTTCAACTCGCTCTGTTTGGTTGGGAAATTTCTTTTGCGCAAGATATTGCTGGGACTGCGTAAGAAAATCACCAAATTTTTGATAAAAGGTCTCTCTAAAACAATAATACAGCATGGCATCTTTTTCAGGCATTGGAATTATACCCTGAGCTTCATAGCACATGTCTTCTACCACTGCTGCATAAGGTTTGACTTTAGAGTCAGGTTCACCCACGATTTTCAGAGATGCTGCATTTTCAAAAATATAAAAGCTTAATAAACGCATGACCGCTCTTAAATAACCTTTACCAAATGCTGATTTTTCACCAAAAAGTAGATGCCAACCTAAATCTAATTCATGTCCCGAATAATAACGCCCCAATCTATCACGTTTTCCTTCATAAATTTCGGTATAACCTACATCTTGCCCGTCTACACCGACAATTAACAAACGATGGTGGTCGTCAGCCAATTGTTTTTCAAAATATACTTTGAGCTCAACTTCAGACTTATTCAATTGCCACTGCGGAATTACATGCGGTTCATGCATCCACTTATGTAACAGTGCCATATCATCAGGATATTTCACTTGGCGCAGATAAAATTGTGTACCATTTTCATAGTATTCATAAAAATCAGGTAATTGGCGTGATAGTGTTTTCATTAATGTCACCTTGATAAAATTCATTAATTCAATATTTAAGATTCATTTTCAATGCTATACAGACAGACTTGCTGAATGCTTTTGTGTTAAATGCTGTTGTTGCGATTGTTGCTCTGCCCACTGTTGTAATGTGGTTGGACTGACAGGATTGGCAATTAAATCTAAAAAGACAGGAACAGGACGCTCAGCTTCATCGTTATAACTGGTGGTAAATAAACGCACCCGATTTAAGCAGATCTTGTCATATTGGCTTCTAAACATTGCAAATTTTTCAATACGTGCTGAAAGCTCAGGGTGCTGTTGATGAAATTCAGCAATCACATCCGAAATTGTTTGCCAGAACTCTACTTCGTTATGTGTTGGAAAGTCCTGTAGAAATACATTACAGATATAACGGTAATGCACCATGAACAAACCTGTAAAAATAAAGTGACTAAGTTCCAGAGCCGAATGGCGAAGTAAAATTTTTCCTTCTTCTGGAAGTTCTGAAAGCTCAGGGAAGTCTTCATCTACCAGATTAATATCATCAATAAAGTCTTTCAGTACCATGGCTTTGGGTACACCATTTTCGTGAATTAGCATGGTATTTTCACCATGTGGAGAAAATGCAAGACCATATTTATACAAGCAGATCAGTAAGGGTTTTAAACTGACTGTTGCGAATTGTTTTAACCATGCCAAAGGTGTTAGACCAGATGCTTGAACAAGCACATCTAGAACAGATCTGCCTTGAATATCACGATGTAATAACGCAGCTTGGGAGAGTACTTGCTGATGATCTGCGACATAAGGATCGATACTTTCACGCCACAAACAGCCAAATAACTCCTTGAATTGATAAGGCGCACCTTCGATTTGGTCATAACAAGGCTGCTGAATGGTTAGCGTCGCAACTTCACCTAGAAAAACCACGCCAGATTTTTGTAAATCTGCATCTTGTTTGAGTAAATTTTTTAGCCAAGCCGTCACAGCTGGCGCAGCTAAATTTCGTTTTGATGGTAATCCTCGATAAACTGCTGTATTAAAAATACTTACTGGTAGTTTAATGTAATGACGTTGTGTGTTTGATGTATTGCATAATGTACGAATAGATTGCATTGGTACATAATCATCTTGACCAATATCAAGCTCTACAATTCGCTGATGGACAATTTCGTTGCTATAAGTCGGTACAATCCATTGGTGCCATTGCCAAGCATGTACAGGGATTAAATAATAATCCTCTGCATTCAAAGCATGGCTTTGCATTGTTTCACGAAATTTATTCAGTTCCTCAGCATCAAACTCATACAGATAAAGGTCACCTGCTTGCCATTCAGGTGTTGAACGAAATTCAGCCAAATCACGATGTACAGCTAGCCAGAGTAATTTGACTTTAGGTGAGACTTCGGGTGCAGCACTGAGGTAGTCGTCATAACCAAATCCCATACGCCCTTTGCTCATAATAAGCCATGGATGTCCACGTAACATCCCTTCAATCTTATGGTGTGATTCTGTGAGTACCGCTGTACTATTTAAGCGATTTTCATCAAAGACATGCGCTTCTGCCAACCACGTATTATTCATTTCTTTGATCAAATAAGCTTTGGTAAAGGGCTTTACTTCGGCTTGATTAGAAAATGCTGCAATAAATTGATGCAGATTCCAAGCCGCTTGGGTGGAATCTGCATTCAAATCACGTACTGAGCCTTCTTCAATCAACCAATGTCCTAACAAATATTGTTTGGCATTAAACTGATAACGGCGGTCATCCAGCGTCAACTGAAATAAATCACCGCCTAAGTTTTCAGCCTGAATAATTTCCTCATATAAAAATTCAGCAATTGCCATTTCGATTAGGCGTTGTCCTGCACTCCGCCACTGCTTTTGATTAATTTGTAACTGTGCAAAACTCATATGCTTTTCTCAATATTTGAATATCTTTGTGGGTTTTGTTTATGCTGAGAACTTTGTGGTAAAGTTGCTGATGTCATTTTCAGATTTTTTGCCGAATGCTCAATCTCATTAGACGGTCTATATGACTGTACTGCTGGATTATTCTGAATCGCTTGTACTTGTGGATTTTGCAAAGGATCAAAATGCTGGAAACATTGCGACTGTTCAGGTAGGTCATATAAGGCATAACCCAATAACTGATTAGCAATCGTTGCCGCACGATATGCACCCAAGCCCAAATCAGGTGTGCCTACACCATGACTGTGCATTTCCATATTTTGTACATAGATTTCGCCAATACCTGTATATGCAGTACGATAATCAACTGTAATATCCCAATGTCCCTGTGCATTGGTTTGAATATGTGGTTTAACATGCTTGAGAAATTCAAACTCTGGACTTATATAGCCTGTCGCGCAGACAACATAATCACTGTCAATACTGAACTGATTTAAGCTGACACGATCCTGAAAAATCAGTTTGATTTTCCCTTTATCTGTCAGCGCAGCATCAATTAAATTCGATTGACTATGCAAATGTGTCGCAAGTTGTTGATTGGCAATATTTCGATGGTACAACTTTTTATAAATTTCTCGAATGGTCTGAGCACTAATACCTTTATAAAGATAGGCTTGCTTCGCTAACTGCACATCCTTACTTAAATCATCAAATTTATAAAAATGCTGAATATAATCTGGACTAAAGTGTTCCAATCCTAAAGGCGTATATTCCATCGGGAAAAAGCCATTGGCACGTGTCAACCAGTTTAAGTTAAACTGTGGTTTAGACACTTGATCAAATTGATACTGTCGATCAAATAAATCTAAAAAGATTTCAGCTGCTGACTGACCCGAGCCTAAAACCACCACATTGCCTTGCAAATCTTGCGTTGAATGTTTCAGATAGTCTGCTGAATGCTTGCAACGTTCAGGATACGCTTGCATAAACTTACGCACACATTGTGGTACATAAGGAACATTCCCAGCACCCAATACAAGATTTCGACAATTGTAGCGTTGCTGAATACCATCTTGGTGCACAGACACTTCAAAACCATAGCTTTTCGGGATGATATCCGTCACTGTAGACAGATACTGAATACATTCAAGCTGATCAGCAACCCATTGACAATAATGGTTATATTCCTTACGCGGAATATGTGGCTGCTCAAGAAAATAAAACTTATATAACCTTTGCTGATCTTTTAAATAATTGAGAAAACTAAACGGACTGGTTGGATCTACCATTGAGACCAAATCTGCCATAAATGGAACTTGCAATAAGGTATTCGGCAACTGCATACCTGCATGCCAATCAAACTGTTCCTTTTTTTCAAAAAAGAGATATTGCAAATCAGATTTTTTGTGTAACAGACTGGCTAAACTTAAATTAAATGGACCTAAACCAACAGCAATAAAATCAAGCATAGATCGCATCCTTCTGTTTAAGACACAAAGGATTCGGCAATTGAACATAAACTGATTGCTGTTCAACAGGTGCAATCAACTCAACTAATTCATATAAACGCGTCAGCAAGTTACCTTTATACGGCAACGTAGGCTGATATAACAAAGCATGTAATAAAGTGCTTTGAGGATACTGTTGCAGCAAATCAGATAACTTATCCTGCAAGACATGTATGAGTCTTTGCTCTGAAATACTGCCAGTCGCGCCAATTGCATTAATAATGCCGAAAATAGTATTGCCAAAGAAATAGTAGCTAAATCTTTCATCTACAAAAGATTTAGGTCCAACAGCATGTGCTTTTTCATCAAGTTCAGGAAACTCTTTTAATATTTCAGTTGCATATTCTTCGATATAGTAAAAACCTTGATTATCCCTCAACCATAAATTTTTAGGATAGGCATTTTCTAACTCAACCAAGACATTCTGTTGATGGGATTCAAATGCCATGCCGTAACGATGATAGAGATACATCATCGGCACTAAACTGATTTCCAAGAATTGCTTAAACCAATTCAAAGCGATCTGTTCAATATTGTGCTGTGGTTCAGCTTGGGCAATGTTTTCAAATAAATGATCAAAACGATTTAAATCCTTCTCAGGATGATCCTGACACAAGGATGCAATACAGGTAACCTGCTGCTTTTTATCAAAAGGTTGATCTCTAAAAATACAAATGGTTTCATTGACAATATTGCCATCTAGCTTTAAAGCAGTCCAAGCGGGATCATTTACGGCTTTGAGTGTAGGACAATGTTGAACAATTGACTGCCCCATCTGCCCATGCCACAAACGATGCGTCATTTCACCACGATGACATTCTTTGGCTAAATTAATTCGAATTGAGTTGGTGATCATCACCGATAATGAAGGCTTAACCATCCACGGCGCAGCATAACTTGCTAAGGTTCTTACTGAAGTGGTTGCTGAAAATTGCCAAGCTTTTTCGCCAAAATCGATTAACTTATGTTTAGCTTTTAATTCTTTATACCAGTCTTTACTTTGTAAATATCGTGCTTGCCAAGGATGCAAAGGCAATAACTTATAATTTGAATAGGTATTTAGCAAAGTGATTTCAGCTTCATTTAAATACCAATGTATCTCTTGCCTAAGTTGTGAAGTGATATCCTCTGCACACGAAGCATTACTCTCAGCGACATATTCTGGTGCAACCAACCAGTAATACAACTGAGTTTTACCTTGATGTTCAGGAGAAAATTTCAACCAGTCTTCATGGATAAATCCCAACCTACTTTTTGGCGCAGGATGCATACTATGTCCAAGAATTAATGCTTGTTCTGATTGAATGAAGTCCTGTTTTGCCTGAATTAAACGATCAAAATCAGGCTGTCGATGTGTTAAAAACTGAAGCAATGCATCTCGACTTTGAATCCACTTTTCGACCAGTGATGCGCAATCCAGTGTTTGTGAAGCATTTTGTACCAACTCTTCTAACAGCAAGCTGACCATCGCAATTGCGCTAAACTGTTGTATTTGTCCTTTAGTGAAGACTTGTGGAAGTCTGGCAATTCTGTGTCTGCCAACAAAACTACTATATGACAATGGAACAAATAATTGAGACTGAATTGATTCCAAAGGAATTATTAACAACGTCAAGCCTTGGCTAAACGTGAGTTGAGTAGAATTTTGTTGATATTTTTCAAGTAAAATTCCACTGCCTGTTTCTTGTGAGTATGCATTGATTAGGTGCTGCATCGCCAATCGGCTGGCAAGCTCTTTCATCTGACCATATCCTCTGTACAAGACTTTTTACTGCACTAAAAAGTTCTAAATTTAATTTATGTTTTTTTTTGGATCATGCTGTCATGCTCAGCACAAATCGATCTTAATGTTAATAATTCTCATTTAAGAATGCAATTTTGTATTTTTCATGTATTAGGATAGTTAATTTGATGATTTTATGCATTTTTATCATACATCGTATTTTTTTCGATCATTAATATCTTAAAATTTTCAATTGTAATAAATGATAATATTCTCATTTAGGATTGAGAGATTTCATGAAAATTTTCATTAAATTGCATTATTTGTATAGTTTGTTGTTCAATATCAAAAATTAATTTAAAAAGTAGAAAGAAGAAATGAATCGAAATGGAAAATGTGTATTGGGTTTAAAATTATAAGTCATCTTGGCTTTTTTTGCGGCACTCAATATTTCTTCAGTTTTAAAATCAGCTAGATTGGCATTCAAGATTTGAGCATCAATAACATCACCTTTCTCATTGACCCAAAATTCAAGCTCCACAAAATAATTTGTTTGTTTCGCTGTTTGGTGAACATATTCAGCATCCTCAGGACTAAATTGAGGGCTGACAGGTACAATCCATTCGGGCTGAATTCTCGGAGTAAAGAATTCATCTTTATCTACGACCATACCATTTTTCCCCATAATGAGTCGATTGATGAAGTTATATGCATAAGCGGACTGTAAGGACAAAATTACCGTAAAAAAAACCAAAACTGTTATTTTATTTTCCATAAGATTGACCTTGTATTTTTATTTTGAAATCATACAGTTAATAATTAATATTATCTGAACTATCTTTCACGGAAATGATGATATAAAAATATGGACCATTTTGAAAAAGATATGATTGATTAAAATTTAAAGAAAACCTGATTTCACAAAATCCTATAACTTCATCTATCATTTTGTTCAATCTTAGCGATATCATTTACAAGCTACATCCAGAATAAATAATACGGCAGGATTGTTGGTTAGCTAAAGAACAAAACATTAGTGCAGCTTCTTTCGCCTTATCCTCTGAAACATTATATTTAATTTCAGATTTTTGACCGCCATTGATTGGATCAGCCACAGCAACACAACCATTTTTATAAGTATGGGATACCTCACACTTCTGTACAGCATGTTGCCGACATGCTGTTAATGCATCAGCTTGTGCTGCATCTTTCGATGTATGGTTTTTTGAGAAACCAACTGAACGTCCCTTTAATTCTCTGCCTTTTTCTTCTGCAATCGCTCCCCATAAGTTTTCAGCCATAGGATACAATGTTGGATTTTGATTATAATTTCCACCACCTCCGTTAGGAATCGGCGCGCAACCTTGAACACCTTGCCCACCAATTGGATAATATCCTGATGGACAATTGCCTTCTGAATAAACATTGGTAATTGCTAAAAAAATAATAAGACCAGCAAAAATAGGAAATTTAAAAATCTGATGACTAGTCATGATCACTTTATCTATTCCTTTATGAAAATAATCTCTAGTAAAAAATTATTCATCTTTAATTTTATCAATTTGTCATTGATTCATCATAAATCAAAAAAATATTAGCAGCACATCAAGCTACAAGAATCATGTAATTTTTTATATTTATTCATGTTAGTTCTATTTTAACGATGAATATAAATCGACCTAAAAAACTTGCTTTTCCTTTAGATAGGAGAAAGTTTGAACTGATGGCTATTCTGCTTGTTCAAAAAGGAGATTTTAAAAAATAATTAAAAATATCATGAATAACATTTTTTTAATTCTTCGCTAAAGAAAGCTTAGATATCCAAAACATCTACAAAATTTGCACCCAAAACCTGTGCCAAATCTTGTGGCTTCACGCCAATATCCAGACCTCGTTTTCCACCACTGACATAAATTTTTACTAATGACGCTGCACTTGCATCTATGACGGTTTTTAAGCGTTTTTTCTGACCAACAGGGCTAATGCCACCGACTAAATAGCCAGTTAAGCGCTCAGCATCTTTAGGATCTGCCATATGCAATTTTTTACAGCCAAAAGCACTTGCCACTTTCTTCAAATTCAGTTGATGATTCACTGGAACAACAGCGACAAAATAATTTTTATCATCAGTCACCATTAGTGTTTTAAACACTTCTTCAACGTTTAAGCCTAGTTTTTCCGCCGCTTCTAAGCCAAAACTCTTGGCGTTCACATCATGTTCATATTCATGGATAGAAAATTCAATTTTATTTGATTTTAAAACTTTACAAGCAGGTGTCATATGATCAACAAGATATGGAAATTAAAAAGATATTGAAATTATAGGACGATTGTTAAAATTTTTAAATTCGTTTTCAACATTCGTCGCTTAAAATTATCGCTTGTAAAATCTTGAACAACCTGATTAAAATTACCACAAAGACTTTATTTTAATAGAACAATGCCATCTATCTATCAATTAAAACCAGCCTTTCAAAACTTACTCCGCCCCTTAGTACAATGGCTTTTTAAGCGAGGTGTAACTGCCAATCAAGTGACACTTTTTGCGATGTTTATTTCATTGGCTTTAAGCATTTTTTTATACTTATATTATTTGAATCATCCTGTGAATTGGTGGTTGTTATTGTTTCCGTTGTGGATGCTGATTCGAATGGCTTTTAATGCAATTGATGGCATGTTGGCACGAGAATTTAATCAACAATCCAATTTAGGTGCTTTTTACAATGAATTAAGTGATGTCATTGCAGATACAGCACTCTATGTCTGTCTAATTGCTTTTGCTTTTATCCATGCAAAATTACTGTTATTAGTGGCTTTCCTTGCTATTTTAAGTGAGTATACAGGTGTCATGGCACCTCTGATCGGTCAACAACGTCGTTATGATGGTCCTATGGGAAAAAGTGACCGTGCATTTTGGTTTAGCTTAATAACTGTGGTCATTGTATTTTTCCCACTGTTTAATACAAATTTACAACTACTCAGTTTAATCTGTAATGGCATACTCAGCCTAATGGGTGTGTTACTCGCTTTAACAATCTATAACCGAATTAAAAATAGTTTAAAAACAGCTTCATAAAATAGTTTCATCTTTCAGGGTAAATTGCTATGTATAACAATAGTCACCACACCTTCACCAGTCACGATGGCACAGCATTGTTCTACCAACATTGGGCAACACAATCACCATCGGAAACAAAAAAAGCCATTATCTTATTTCATCGTGGTCATGAACATTCTGGACGTATGGCACATTTAGTTGAGGAACTTAATCTTCCAGATTTTGATTTTTTTGCATGGGATGCCCGAGGTCATGGTGACTCTCCAGGCGAACGTGGAGATGCCCCAAGCTTTTCTGCTTGTGTTAAAGATATTCAATACTTTGTCCAACACATTCAGCAAAACTATGCCATTGACCCAGAGAATATTGCAGTTGTTGCACAAAGTGTGGGCGCGGTACTTGCAGCTACATGGGTGCACGACTATGCTCCTAAAATTCGTGCTTTGTGCTTAGCATCGCCAGCATTTGACATTAAGCTGTATGTCCCCTTTGCTGAACCAAGTTTAAGGGTCATGGCAAAGCTACGTGGCAACTTCTTTATTCAAAGCTATGTCAAAGCCAAAATGCTGACTCATGACGAAGATCGAGCGCAAAGCTACGATACTGATCCGAAGATTGCCAAAGCGATTTCGGTAAGAATGTTACTCGGGCTTTATGATGCCTCAAAACGCATTGTTGCTGACTCACAAAATATTTTTGTGCCGACCCAAGTATTATGTTCAGGCTCAGATTTTGTCGTTTTCCAAAAACCACAACGTGAATTTTATCAAAAACTTTCGCATCCGAAAAAAGAATTACACATTTTAGATGGTTTCTTTCACGACACTTTAGGTGAAAAAGACCGACATATTGCAACGGAGAAAATACGTCGCTTTATTCAACAATGTTTTGCGACTGCTTATCAGGCACCTGATGTTTTAAATGCCGATAAAATTGGTCCAAGCTGCGCAATTGCAGAAGATCTCAGCTCACCATTACCGGCTAAATCAATCAAAAATGCATTTTGGGAAGTCACCAAAAAGAACCTAAAAATAGGTAGTCATTTCTCTCAAGGTTTAAAAATTGGTGAAGATACGGGTTATGACTCAGGCAGTACTTTAGATTTTGTTTATCGTAATCAAACCGAAAGTAGCAACCCGATTGGTAAAATTATTGATCGTCAATATCTCAATGCAATTGGTTGGCGTGGTATCCGAGTACGCAAACAAAATATCGAATCTTTACTGCAAAAGTACGCTGATATTCTGATTAAAAAGCGTAAACCACTTCGAATTATGGATATTGCATCAGGTCATGGGCGCTATATTTTAGATGCAGTTGCTCAATTGCCTAAACAGCCTGAGTCAATTCTGCTCCGTGACTATAGTGACATTAATGTAGCTGCTGGACAGAAAATGATTGCTGAACGTGGCTTAACGGATATTGCAGAATTTGTTCAAGCAGATGCTTTTGATACTCAATCTCTGGCATCAGTAAAACCAAAACCATCACTCGCTGTGGTATCTGGTTTATATGAGTTATTTAGTGATAATGATTTGTTACGCCAGTCACTCGATGGATTAAGCAAAGCTGTTCTAAAAGATGGTTACTTGATTTATACAGGTCAAATCTGGCACCCACAACAAGAGTTTATTGCTCGTGCGCTCACTTCACATCGTCAAGGTGATGCATGGGTGATGCGTTTACGTTCACAAGCTGAAATGGATGCACTTGTTGAAGCTGCTGGCTTTAAAAAAGTCGATCAGTGCATTGATGAGTTTGGAATATTTACCGTTTCAGTGGCGCAAAAGCTATAAAAAACTGTCATTAAAATTCATGGCTGGATATTAATTTTATTCAGCCATCACGAATAAAATAATAATGGATGTTATATGCCAACACTCATCAAAGAAACAGGAACATGGAAATGGGGCTTACTCTGCTTGGTTTTCCTGGCACCATTCTTTTTTCTGACCTATGGTTTTGCGAATCAGTATGCTTCTGGACTCGCCTATGTTCCAAGTATTGTATTTGACTGGGAAAAGCATATTCCACTTTGGGCTTGGACTATTGTCCCTTACTGGTCAATTGACCTGTTTTATGGTCTGTCTCTGTTACTGTGCTGGAACAAATATGAACTGAAACAACAGGCGCTCAGATTGTTTTTAGCACAAGTGATTTCGATCAGTTGCTTTTTATTGTTCCCGTTAAAATTTAGTTTTGAACGCCCTGCCTTAGATGGTTTTTTTGGACTATGGTTTGATGTGCTGATGGGTTTTGACAAGCCTTTTAACCAAGCACCTTCTTTGCATATTGTTCTTTTAGTGATTCTTTGGGATTTTTATCGTAGACATGTACAAGGTTCATGGAAATACTTGGTGGACTTTTGGAGTGCGTTGATCGGACTGTCCATCCTTACGACATGGCAACATCACTTTATTGACCTTCCTACAGGAATTTTAGTCGGTGCTTTGTGTTTGTGGTTATTCCCAATAACCGTTAAATCACCATTTAGAAAAGATGGCTTACAACAGTTAACAGCAAAACATTTAAAACTAGGCAGTTACTACCTGTGTGGTGCTGTAATTTTCTTGATCTTAGCCTATGAGTTAAACCCTTGGGGATTATGGCTAATCTATCCAGCGGTCAGCTTATTTATCGTTGCACATAGTTATAGTTTTGTACGTCCTCATTTTTTCCAAAAGCAAACCAATGGAAAGATGACCATCGCTGCACAGATTTTACTTGCACCGTACCTTATTTTTGCTTGGCTCAATAGCCGAATTTGGACTAAAAAACATCCTGAAGATTCATTGGTCATTGATTCAGAGCATAGAAAAATCTTTATTGGGCGTATCCCCACTCAAAAAGACAGCGAAAAATATACCGCAGTATTTGACTGTGTTGCAGAATTACCCTTAAACAGTGGATCTGAATATCAACAGTACCCAAGTCTTGATTTGATTCCTTTGCAAGCCAATCAACTTGAGTATGCGGTAAATCAATTCAATCTCTTACTCACCAAAATTGATGGCACGCCATCGCAAAACATTCTCATCTGTTGTGCCCTTGGATATTCAAGAAGCAGCGCACTACTCAGTGCTTGGTTAATGCAACAAAACCAAGACAGCACTGTTGAAGAAGTCGTTGAAATCATCCGCAAGGCACGTCCGTGGGTGGTATTAAAAGCACCACAAATTGAAGAGCTTGAAATTTATCAACTCAAATTAAAAGGCTTGGCGCCATGAAAATGAAATTTTTCATTGTTGCCAAGCTTTTATCTGCAACTGGTGGTTTGCTACTTTCTGGCTATGTTGCTTTTGCTTTATCTATTTTTGCGATCCTATTTAAAGGTTGGCAGACCATAGAGCTTTGGATATTCATTGTCATTACATTATTGCTCATGGCTGTTCATCATTACCTTTCATTCCGTGTCAATTTTGATGCGGAATTGATTGAAATGCTGGCGATCCAATCTAGAGCTGATAGCATTGAACATCTTACTCAGCAATTCGATCAAAGCTTACTTGAAATGAAACTTCTTCCGCAAAATAAAGTCGGTCGAGATTGGACACTGCGTTTTGCTGGCTGTTTTCGCTTAATTAAGTTGCAAATTGCCTTAGTATTGATACAGTATCTGGTTTTAATTATTTTAATTTATCGAATCATTTAAGTGAACATTTGAGTCAGAATATAGACGGTAGTTAGTTTTTCTTTCTTTAACTTCGACCAAAGCAAAGTCATGAAAATCGCTGTATTTGAAGGACTAAGATAATGAAATTGCTTCAAGTTAGGCTATGATTTAAAAAGTAAAAATGATAAATTAATATTGTGATATAAATGATTTTTACTATTTATTCAAAAGCGTTAATTTAAAATCGATCATGTGGGGCTGTTGAATTGAATATTATTCTGCTCTTTTTAAAGCAGAAATTTAAGTTTTCATCATTTCAATATCATATGAACAGTACAAAAAAGATTAAATATCAATTGGCTTAAACAATGAATCAGTTACCCGAACAGCGTCCTGAACAAGATCAAAAAATAGAAAATAATATGCCTGCACTCAACAAAATGCAGAGTTTAGAGACACCTCGCGGAAATTTTGCTTCAAGCTCAGTTGCTCGTTTTATTGCATTTCTGACCCGACGTGGCGCACGACTGATCACAGGCGCACGTAGTTTGTGGATTGGTTGTCAGCCTGAAATGAAACAAAGAATCTACTACGCCAATCATAACAGTCATATCGACTTTATTTTATTGTGGTCTTCACTGCCAAAATTAATGCGTCGCAAGACCAAACCCGTTGCAGCATCAGATTATTGGCTGAAAGATGGTTTTCGCCAATTTTTGATTAAAGATACTTTTAATGGGGTCACTATCCAACGTAACCGTGAGGATGGTTCTGATCCATTACAGCCTGTAAAAGATGCACTTGCACAAGGATACTCAATTATCTTCTTTCCTGAAGGCACACGTAATTTAGATGATGATGTTGAGTTACTGCCATTTAAAAGTGGTCTTTATAACCTGCATAAGCAATTTCCAGAAATCGAAATCGTTCCAGTTTGGATTTCAAACTTAAGACGTGTCATGCCTAAAGGTTCATTTATTCCTTTACCTTTGTTATCTACAGTATGTTTTGGTTGCCCTTTAGAACAACATTTAGAGATGGATAAAACGACTTTTATCGACTATGCCCAAAAACAACTATTGCAATTAAAAGAGGTTGAAAATCAATGATTGTTGATAATCTACATAAAACCTATCTTTTATTTGGTATTTTTGCTGGTATTTTGGTTTTTGCATCCTCAGTCGGATTTATTCTTAAACAAAAAGCTGGACATCAGCCTGCACCAGTCATTGATAATTTAAATGCGAGAATTAATGCTTGGTGGGTGATGTTAATTGTCATTGGTGCAGCAATTCTGCTTGGTCAAACTGCATTTATTATCTTATTTGGCATTATTTCACTTTTTGCATTGCGTGAATTTACCAGTCTATTGCCGACACGGCGTGGTGATTACTTTCCGCTGTTGATTGCGTTTTATTTTGTAATTCCATATCAATACTATTTAATCGCTATCGACTGGTATGGCTTATATTCTATTTTTATTCCATTGTATGTGTTTTTACTGATTCCGATTGCCAGTTTAAAACAAGAAGACACCAAACATTTTCTTGAACGTAGTTCAAAAATTCAATGGGGTTTGATGGTCTGTGTTTTCTGTATTTCTCATGTTCCTGCACTACTCAATTTAAAATTACACGGTTTTAAGGGTGAACCGATTTGGCTGGCAATCTGGTTAATTATGGTTGTGCAGGCTTCAGATGTTTTGCAATATGTGTGCGGAAAGCTTTTTGGCAAACACAAGGTTGCCCCTGTTTTATCTCCGTCTAAAACTGTCGAGGGTTTACTTGGTGGTATCGTCCTAGCCACAGCTTTAGGTGTTGCTATGGCATGGTTAACTCCATTTAGTTATTTACAGGCAGCATTTATTGGTCTTGTGGTGTGTATTTTTGGTTTCTTTGGCGGTTTGGTTATGTCTGCAATCAAACGTGATCGTGGTGTTAAAGATTGGGGACAATTGATTCACGGTCATGGTGGTATGCTAGATCGTATTGATTCTATTTGTTTCTCAGCACCGATATTTTTCCATATTTTAAGATATTGGTGGAGTTAATCTGCCATTATCGGCTAATCTGTAACAAGTGAAGAGTAAAAGTTCAAATATTTTATATTAGGTCTTTTGCGAAAGTAGGTTTTTGCTCATTTGTGCTTGATGCGACAGCTTCTAAATCAAAAGCCATCCCTACTCGAATCTCAAACAATGCCAGAGGTCTATTACGTTTAAAATATTTGATCAAAAACTCTGAATCTGCTCTGGTTTGATATATATTTTATAAGTGTATTGGAAAAATCATCAAATGAATCAAAGATGACATCGACTTCTTCATATTCAGGTTCATAACCATACACAACCTTATTTTTATTTTTGCCTTCTAAACAAATTGCCAAATATGAGTAACCATTTTTAACTGACATCAAAAAGCAAAAATGATGATCCCAAAAATTATTAATTCGGTTAATTTCTACATCATTCATTGCTGCATCTAAGCTTTGTTGTCTAAGTTCTTCCCAATCGAACTCAGATTCTGTTTCACCTCTAATTTCGGCAATTGTAAAAAACCAAGCAACATCACTTGGATTGCTTATTGTTTTATAATTCATAAGAATTTCTTGTAACTCAATAGGTAAATGATCAAACCCAGGGATATTTTCATCTCCTTTGTAAGATCTCTCTTCAATATTCCAGTTATTCTTAGTCAATACTTCTAATAATTTAATTCTCAAGACTAAATCCTTATTCATCTAAGACACTGTTAATTACTACTCTTTGTATCTTTTAAATTGTGTTAAATTTTTACAAACTTCTAGTTGGTTTAAAGTGGATTGGCTTATTTCTGGGAAGTCACTTTGTTCTCCCGTCTTTAAATTAATTTCAGTATTCGTAGTTGCTGAATTTAAAATTGATTTATCTTCAGTTTTATAAAAATCAACATCGAATATGGCATGACTTGTCTTAACAACTCTCTGCTTTTAATTATACAAATTATAAAAAACAACTTCATTATTTTGAGGGGAACTATTTTTGAATTTCTTAGGAATTCCCCAAACTACTAAATAACTATTATTACAATTAGTTTTATATCCGTTAATTTCACCTAAATTTATTTTTTTATGATCTTATCTTTCCGTACAATCAATGTGCTTGTATTTTCCAGTTTTACATTCAAACTTGTAGAAGCATAAGATACACAACTATAAAGGCATAGGCAGAATGTAGAAATATATTTAATCATGGTAACATTTTCCAGCCAAGGCATTTAATCTTTCTATATCAATTGAATTATCTGAACCACCTACATCAGAAATTCTCTCAATTAATGTCCAATTTACTTCAGCATACAAGGTTTCATATGTATCAGGATCATGACCAACAGCAACAACACTCGCAACGCCATTATCTTCCTCTTCGCTTGCTGCCATAAATTCAATCCTTCCCTTTATCTCATGGCACAAGTAAATACCTGTTGTTTCTAATTTTTCATTTGATTTAACCATAATTTCTGGATTTATACGATAAATTGGATAACTGTTTGGCAAATCAAGAATAATATTATTAAATATATTTATTTTTTTAAAATCATAAATTAGAGTATTCATATCCCATGAGGTTGGGTAGGTACTCTCTATTACTGATGCGTAACTTGTTGCAATAGAATAATAATCCCAACATTGTTTAACTTTATCATAGGGCAATTCGTCCATCCAATCTGATGAAAATTCACTTAAACCTTTATGATTGGAGCGAATTTCTCCCACACAATCTAAATAAGTATAATCTCCAGATTTTATTTTTTTATGAGCAAAATCTATACGATCCATAGTATTTCTTAAATTCGGTAATACAATCTCCCCCCAATTTATATCTGCTTGTTTAGGTAAAGGTAAATCTCTAAGATTATACATATATATTTCAAATAACTCTTCTAAACTTTCTAAAAAAAGAGAATAGTTATTCCGCATAATTTCAAAAAATTCTATCGAACTGAATTGTTCTAATAAATAAGCAACTTTAGGATTAATTTTATAACTCATATTATTCTCAATATATCATCAATAATTTTATTTTGATTTATTTTCCAAACTAGAAGATAAAGCCCCCTATTTGTGTTTTTATAGCAATAACATGTAAGATAGATGGAAAATCTTATCATATCTTTTTCTAACATCTGCAAGTTACTGCCCAATAATATTTAACATCCATTAATACCTTATCTCGATTGCTGGTGCAGTTTGTTCATGAATCAATACCTTCATCACTGGCAGCAAAACTGGCTAAAGCAGCATTCCCAATTTGTCCAACTAGTGCTGAACCTACTGCTATTGCACCTGTAGCTGTTTGCATGCTGGCATTTAAGTTTTGCATGGTTTCATTGGTTAGCAAATCGGTTATTTCACCTTCAACAATAAACAGTCTATCTGCGAATTCATCAATCATTCGGTCTGTCTTTTTAAAGCTCATTTTTTTCCATATTTTTCTTCATCATATTGTTTTGCTAGGTCTAAACGATAAGTATATTGCTCCCAACGATCAGGATATTCATTCATTTTTATCTTATTCTTTCTATTAACTGAAAAAACTGAGAAATCATTTAAACTTGCCATACTGGGTTTATTAAAATCCAATTTTTTTAATATTGCTTCTAACTCGATACTTTGACTATCAAAACTTGCACCTACTCTCCAACCAATAAATAAACAAACAAGTAAACAAGTGAACAGAGTACCTACTATAGTCGGATTAAGTATAAGTGAAATTCCATATTTACCAAATGCTGCAAATAAAATAAAAACCATTATTGAAAACACTCCCCCCCCCACTCCCAACTTCATTCCAAAAATCCTATATCGAAGTCGTCCATTAAATACTTGTTGAGCAGTCCATATATAATTGTTTTTTTGATCAATAATAGCTGATGCATAAGCATATTTATTTTGTCCCGAAAGCGGTTCTGCAATCACTTTAACCAGATCTCCTTTTTTAAATATGACTACGGGGAAACAGCCTTTAAAGTAATGCTTTTGATTACTTTTTTCAGTAACTTCGATGGCAAAATCACTCACTTCTATACCTTCATCACTGGCAGCGAAACTGGCTAAAGCGGCACTCCCAATTTGTCCAACAAGCGCTGAACCCACCGCTATTGCACCTGTAGCCGTTTGCATATTCACATTTAAGTTTTGCATGGTTTCACTGGTCAGTAAGTCTGTGACTTCACCTTCAACAATAAACAGTCTTTCTGCTAATTCATCAATGATTCGATCTGTTTTTTTTAGACTCATATTAAAACTACTCTATTGTGCAAATAAGGTTTGAAAATCTTCTTCTTCTTGCTTTTCCGACATCAGTTGATTTGTTTTTAATGTTCTAAAAGTAGAATACTCACACCAACGGCGAAGTTTGGTAGCCTCCATATATATAAAGAATGTAACTTCGATTACTGTTAAAATTAATCCTACACCACTTGCCCATGCTACTCCACGTAATAATGCAATCCGAGCAGCTTCTTCAGTTAATTTAGTCGCAATTAAACGCCCTCCTAAGCGTTGAATTACAGGACTTTTACCAATTTTTTTTAAATAATTCATTAATGGTGCAATATAAGTTAATGCTGCTAATATTCCAAAACCTGCAGAAAGAACGCCTGTAACTGTGCGAGCAGAATACATTATCATTAAAGATCTAGGTATTCCCTCCTTCTCATTCAAATTTTCGAACTTTTTATAGTCTAACCATGCTGTAATGCCACCTGCAAAAGCACTCAAACTCCCTGCCGCCCATTTAATACCCGCTCTTTGAATATTTGCTGCGCCTCGTGTGGCTGCTGCGCCTGCACCACCATAGCTAGTTTGAGTTGCAACTTCACGCACGCCTTTTGCCAAACCATAGAATATATCCAAAGCAAAAGCCATCAATGCGGATACAGATGCCACCAAAGCTGCAATTTGCACATTATCCTTATATTTTCCAGAGCTAAGCATATGCGTTAAATTAATCGCCTCTAAAAATACAAGAATGCCTGATGCGCGTACCTGATGATAATTGTTGGTATGGTTCGCCATACCTTTACTACCCGTTTTTTCAATTTCTTCTAAAGTTAATGCCACTTGTTGCTTTTTTGCCATCGCATCATCGATCAATAGATCCAAAGAACGCATTGTTGCTTCCTTTGCATTTTTTGAAAGCTGACCACCGACTCTTTCACCAAATTCAGGACTGAGTTTAATATTTCCAGAGTTTAATTTCTCAGGGTTTATATTATATACAACTTGATCAAATCTTAATTTTCCAGCCAACTCACCCATCTGAGCAAACAACAGTTTTTGCGAAATCGCAGTGACAAATCGACTTTCAGCAGTTGACCCCATGCCTGCCCGAAATACAACACGGGCAAAGTTAGAAACATACAGCATGACCTTTTTTTCGACTTTAGAAAATGCAATATTGCCTTTATTTTTGTCGATTCCCTGATTTCTTGCCCATTCATCCCATGCAGAATCGGTTTTCTTTAAAAAGTCGATTGTGCCTTTCATGGCTTTTATACCCACAGCGGTAAAATCTGTTGCAGCTTTTTTCAGTTCTTCATGCTTGGCTTTGGCTTCTAACTGATTACTATACAAACCACGTATAAATAAATTTTTACGCTCATAATCTGGCTTTTTAACCCAGTCATCCAACTGTCTTGCACCTGCTTCAGCACCTTCCATTCCAAATAGCATGGTCGCTACATGCGCTTTAAATGCACATCCACTCTGTAAATCCTTTTGATCATAGGCATCTAAAGCATCCAATAAACTTTCAGAAACCACCCAATTTAAATGTTCTTGAGCACGTTGATTGGCAACCTTTAAAGCCGTGTTATATTTTTGAGCTGCTTCCTGCTTAAACGCTTCAATTTCTTTATAATTTAAATGATCGAGTAGAACTTTGCGGTCAGTTTGGTAATTGGCTTCCCCAACTTCTTCACCGTGACCCGCCCGTTTTTTCATGGTACGTTCATGTTCTTCGATCAACAATTTTTTGCTTTGTTCAAGTTGCTCAATTTCTGCTGTATTATTCCATTTCCTCGCATAGATAAGTCGTTGCTCAATCGCATTTAAATTGCTTTTATATCTTATTTCAATGGCGGGTGCTGTTTGTTCATGAATTTCATTTTCGCGCTGTACGATTTTTTCCTTATTTTTAAGCAATGAACCTTCTATGCTTTTCACGCGTTGTACGGAGTCCAGTTTACGCTGATTGGTGACACCATATTTATCTTTTGCTTCTAAATAGTCATCTACAGGGACATAAGCTTCATTTCGATATTCATTTAATTTTATCGTGATTCCAACGGGATCATATAACACAACAGCTGAAAAAGCTTTCGGTTTTTCGGTGAATTTCTTCACGAGCTGCTTCCAACGATCAGTACCAAATGAAAAAGGCTGGCTGATCCCACCCTTTAAGGTCGTGTTGTTTAAACAATGTTGCTGTTGAGACGTTCCTTTCGCCCATGCTGCAACATCCACAGACTGCCATTTACCTGAACTGACATATTCATCCGCTTTGGCTTGATATTCCTCTCTTTTTTTATCAGTCATGGGCGCATGGGTATAAATCAAATACGCTTTTTCTGCCAAATTTGTTGCAATATATTCAACTGTGACAAATGAAGCGAATACCGCATGTTCATTTCCCTGACAGGCAAACTCAAGTACAGATACGGGTGCAGGTTTGTCCAATGGGAAGGATGACAAATATCCCTTTGGCGTCACGATGTAGCCACTCCATTCATAACCTTTTTTTCTTTTGATCATGGCGTACACATAACCAGAATCGATCATTTCAGTTGTATATTGTGAATACGACAAGGCAACGTTTTTTACATTTTTTCCAAGCTGAGAATTAAGTTGAGGTGCTTTATCTCGAGTAACGGTGTAACGTAAAGGCAAAATCTGTAATCCTAATTTACGGCAAAAATTACATTGATCTTTACTGCCTTTTGCATCAGAAGTCTGTTGATTGACTTGTATTGCAGCATTCGCTGCTTTGGTAATCGCATTTGGTGCAGCCAAAATCTCTTCTTGCTGTCTACGTTGTTCTGCTTTTTTATTTTCTTTTCTTGCAAAAGCTTCTTTATCACCACCCATATTATTCTCCTTATTCAAGTATTTCTGTTTTAATCAATGCCCAATCGTCTTCAGCGATAAAATTCATCGCTTCGGTAAAATTATAATTTTTAGGTTCAATATTCCAATACTGTTTAAGCACATTTACAACATGAGGATGTTGTATAAAGCCTTGCCCTAATAGCTCCGCATATAAACCATAACTTACCAAATCAATATATTTTTTAATATGATATTGCTCATGAGCTTGATATAAGTTTTTAAGAATCTTTTGAGGATCTAAATCATGACTGTCGATCTGTTCTAATTCATGTGCTTTCCTAAAAACAGTATTACTGATTTCAATTAAATCCAGTTGTAGAGATTGTTGCACATTAATTTTGTTGATCGCTTTAAGTTGTAATTTTTTCTGATCTATATTTTCCCAATGGTAGTACCCCGTCGGGTGAATAAAATGCCACTGGATAAAATTTGCCAATAAACTATTTAACTGCAATTCGTTGAATATTTGATCTAAATAAATCATCACACGAGGGTCGTACCAACGAAATAAAATTTTGGACTCTATATCTTGCAATACCAATGTCGTTTTAAATCTTCGATTTAATTCATCATTTTCATATTGAGAAGCCCCAAAACCGTGAACCAAGTACCGATCATTTGCAATATCAAAATGCTTGAGTAAGTGTTCAGCCAGCTCAAATCCAATGTCTTTCAATATCTTTTCATCTGATATTTCAATAAAAAACAGACTGGTATCTTTATATCCATTCCCCTTAGCTAGCGGAATATAAATAATCTGATCTACTCTCAAGTTATTTTTTAGATCATCAAAGATATCTGGTGCTAAAGTCTCATCAAGCAATACCAGTAATCGACCATGCTGAAAGAACACTGTCTGCATTTTTTGATAAATCGTTTCCACTGAATTATTTTCAGGCAAAATGCTTGTCTGTTCTAGGTAATGCTCAGCCATCATAAGATCACCTTTGCTGATCCATTTTGAGCGGCATGCCCTTGTTTTGCTGAGCAATCAGGCAAATCTAAACTAGGTGGATTTATCGAAGCGGACGATGTAAGTTTCTGCTGTCCAGACTTTACTTCAAACAAACCACCTGTGGTTGCAAACACCCCCGAACCATTGAGCTTTAATTCAGTGCCATCACTGATCAATTTAATTTCTTTTGGACTAATGATATAAATCGTGTCTTCAGTCGAAATAATTTGAATGCCTTTACGTGCGATCAGATCTGCTGCATCACCTTGTGCCTGAATCTCAATTTTACCTTTTCCTGCAAATAGCCTTGCACCTTCCTGTGCCGCAAAAAGACTGATTTTAGCACTTGCATGTGCAATCAAAGATTTCTGCGTACTGAGATTCATGCTTTCGCCTGCTTGCTGGCTGATTTGCCCATCTGCTGAAAGATGAACGTCGCTATTGGTCGACATAGCTATAGAATTCGGTGAAGTTAACATCATCACTGCGGATTTAAATGCATCTGCCTTTTTCGGATATTGTTCAGTCAAAGTTTCGATAAAACCTTTGATATTTTCTAAAACCTCTAAAGGATCAGTTTGTTGATGTTTGGCAACTTCACTTAAAGCTTTTGAATTGTTGAGACTATTTTCTAACTGACTTTTGGCTTCGGTTGTATCTAGATGATTACCTGATGCCCCATCTTGTGCATGGGTACTCAGCAGTAAGCCTTGTCCTGAACGTACCGCGCCCCATTGATCAGTTCTTAACTCAAAGCCTTCTCCTCGCCCTTCACTGGTCTCTGTTTCTTTTGGGTGACTGAGGTTGCCAAGATTCAGTTGGCTTGCCCCGTGACTGCTGTGTAACTGACTACTGATCTGGTTGGTGGTATCATCAAATCTCAGTTGGTTATAGCCACTCCCCTGATATTCCTTACTTTTAATCCCTGCCAACTTCTTGGTATCGGGTAACTTGCCTTTGTCATCAAACTTGGTTGGATAACGGTATCCTTCATGAATACGCCCCACCACAAAAGGTCTATCAATATCCCCCGCAAAGAAGTCAACCACGACCAACTCTCCAATACGCGGTAAGAAGCGTGCTCCATAGTCTTCACCTGCCCACGGCGTGAGTACATCGACCCAAGCTGAGTCGGTATCATTGTCGTTCGCGCCTGCACCACCATCATGGCTGTGGTCTTCATTGCGGGTAAAGAGGAAGCGAACCTTGATACGTCCCCATTCATCCACATGGATTTCTTCTCCACTTGGACCAACCACTCTCGCTCGCATTGGATGGGCTGCGGGTCTTTGGGTTAAGGGATTATACTCAGGAACAACCGTAATATTACGTCGTTGTAGCACCAACTGATTCGCTTGGCGTTCTTCGCTGTTGTTTATGGAAAGATGGGCGACTTGCCATTGGCTTTGTCGGATGAGTGCTTCGACTTGATGGCTCAAGTCTTTGGGTAAATTATTTTGGTGATAAAAGGTTTTGGATAAAATCAGAAATTGCCGATCGGCAACATCTTTTAGCTCTAGACTTGGATGTTGGTCAAGCTCAAAGTGATAACCCACCTGCGCATCTCGTACCGTCGATATTGCGGTGAATTGTTTGGCTTGGGCATCGTAGTAGTTGCTGAGGTTTTGGTTAAAGCGTTCAACCTGATCGTTACCCGATGGTGTTACTCCATCTTCTCCATTTAAGTCTTGAGTCCATGCAGGGCTAAAGTGCCATACTTGTTCTAAGCCTAGACTGGCGTTATCGTACTGGTCACTGTGCTGATGTTTGCTTTGTACATTGCCTGCACCTTCTTCGGTTTCAAGAATATCGGCTTGCCAACGGTGGATATGTACCGATGTCGGTTGAAGTGAACGTTGTCCTGTAAAATTGATAATCGAATCGCGAGTCTCTACAGCCGAACTTCGATGAAAGCGGATCGTGCGTCGTTCTAAACTTTTATATTGAGTATTGTCATCAATTAATCTAAGCTTTTGAGGCTGGATGGGTTCATTAAAATGAGACACTTTAAGCTGTGCTTCATCAATTAAACTCGTCACGCCTTCCGATGCTAGAAGCCTTTGAATAAGGTCTATATCTCGTTCATTATTCTGCATAATGAATGGTCTGACATCGTAGTCTTTGGTTAGACCACTTTTATCCAAAGTTAAACTTGAAGCAAACAGTGGAGATCTGTCTCGCCATTCATTAAATATAACTTCGACTACCTGTAAAGCAGACATATTCATAAATACGCGTGAGTTTCTACGTTGTTTCCATAGTGAGGTTGGATCTTCAACCGTGAGGCGATAAATCGTCAAAGCTCCATCAGAGGCGCCCACCTCAGCTTTGGTCACAATTCCTGAAATACGATTGAGTTCGGAGCGATCATTGACCACATCAATGGCTACACGACAGCCAATAAAGCGTTTTAATGCAATATCGTTCAGCGTAGATAGACAAATCAGTTGTAAGTTCACCCCATCATTGATGGCATGTATCCCATCAACGCGTTGTAAAAATACCACTTGATTAAGTTCAGTATTTGAAAAAGACACATGGATAGCACGCTTTTGAGCAGTAAGACCCAATTTTTCCAAAGCAAAATAAATATTATTAAACATGAGTTATTGTGTAGTTGTTCTAAATTAAAAGACACTCTACAAAAAAGATCATATTTTGTCCATATTTAATTTTATCTACATACTTCATTATGTTTCATTTCGTTTCGATAGTTTTCTCCGATACATTACCGCTCCCATAGTTAAATTAAATTTTTCGCATAATTCTTTTATAGAAAGTGTATTTAATTCCTGTTTGGCGTTCTTACCCAATTTAGAAGAGGAACTCGTTTTTTTTCACCTAATAATTCTTTTAAATAAGAACGAGCAGTTAAAATTTCCTGTTCAGTTTTATTGAGTCCTATCGCAATCTCTTTGATTGAATACTGTGTACTCATATTTTTTTGAAGATCCAATGCACATCTAAATCTAGTGATTATTTTAATTAGCAATCCGAGTAATTTCATTGATTTAGCCCAACCATATTTCTTTAAAAACTCAGCCAAATCATCGGTCAAAATGAAAATATATTGACTCTTTGCAATTCGCTCATACATCGAACCTTTGTAGATCATAATCCCAGCTTGTGTATTTTGCTCTTCATACACATCCCAGTCTCCATCTTGTCAATCTTTAATTGTCTTTATTGGATAAATTTTATATCGTTTAGCCATAAGCAGAAATATTTTTATCAATTTTTTCTAAACACTTGAAGGGATTTATTTAATTTCAATCACAAATAAAAAACTATATTTATTAAACTAATTTAAATAAAATATTTCCAAAGCTGTAATTGCTCAATAACAAGTCGTTCAAAGCTAAAGATACAAATCGTGAATAAATCTACTGATATAGTGAGATTGACAGGTATAAATTGGACACTTACCATCATGACCAATCTTAGATCAGCAGTATTGGTTTTGTTTTGAATCTTCAGTATCAATTAAAAATAATTTCTATCATTTGTGTGACTCTTGCAATTACGGCGTGTTCGTCTTTAGGCGGTGGTTCTGTGCAAAAGCGTGCAGCTAAACTTTCTACAGGTATACAAAAGGCTTATTCAGTTTCTCCTGATATTGCAAATCGAGTCTCACCTTTTATTGTACAAAGTGCAGATCAATATGATGTTGATCCTTTACTGATCGCAGCTACAATTCGCCAAGAATCCAGTTATCGTAGTTATGTGACTTCTCCTTCTGGAGCGGTTGGCTTAACTCAGGTCATGCCACGTTATTGGCAACAAGCTTGCCCGGGCGATCTATTTGATGAATATACCAATGTACGCTGCGGAACCATGATCTTAGCGAAATATAACCAATCTGCAGGTAGTTGGAAAAAAGCATTAGGTTATTACAATGTTGGTCCTACAAATTATGAATCAAATCGTAAAATGAAACGCCAAGGTAAGAGATATGCCAAACAAGTGAAACAGCACGAAAAACAGTTAAAATCTTCGTTATAAAATTTAGCACTAAAATCTAATTTCAATCCCCAGAATAAAGTTAAAATTAATTCAACTTAACTTTGCAAACAAAGCACTGCTTTGTTTGCAGCGCAAGATTTGGCAATATCTCTAAAAAGTTGAGCATCGCCTACATCTAAATATCAAAAAACCCTCTCAGAATTATGTATGAGAGGGTTTATTTTTTTGTCGACTTCACCATTAAGTGTATTGTCGATCAGATACAGTTACTGGCTATTGGCGTTTAATCCGCTGAAATATCTTCAAATAAAACTGAAGATAAATAGCGTTCACCGGCATCTGGTAATATTACGACAATGGTTTTTCCTGCATTTTCAGGACGAGCTGCCAATTGTGCCGCTGCTGCTAATGCTGCACCACTTGAAATCCCCACAAAAATACCTTCCTGAGTTGCACTTTGGCGTGCAAAATCAATAGCAACTTGGTTTTCAATCGCAATCACTTCATCGACCAAATCTAAGTTTAAATTCTTAGGAATAAAGTTTGCACCAATCCCCTGAATCTTATGTGGACTAGGTGTTAACGTTTCGCCACGCTTGGTTTGACCTATGATTGGAGAGTCTGCTGGCTCGACAGCAACTGAATGGATCGCCTGTTTTTTAACATTTTCAAAATAACTAGAGATCCCCGAAATTGTTCCCCCAGTGCCCACACCAGCCACAAGAATATCAACTTTACCACCTGTTGCAGCCCAAATCTCTGGACCCGTTGTCGTCTCATGGATTTTTGGATTGGCTGGATTTTCAAATTGTTGCGGTAAGTAATATTTTTCAGGTTGCTCTGTGGCTAAACGTACAGCTTCCTCTACCGCACCTTTCATCCCTTTTGCTGGTTCAGTTAAGATTAAGTTTGCACCTAAAGCTTTTAATACTTTACGACGTTCAAGGCTCATACTGGCAGGCATTGTCAAAGTAATTTCATAACCTTTTGCTGCTGCTACAAATGCCAATGCAATTCCTGTATTGCCACTGGTTGGCTCAACAATATGCATCCCTTGCTTTAAAAGCCCTTTGGCTTCTGCGTCAGCAATAAGTGCAGCACCAATACGGTCTTTCACTGAAAATGCAGGATTACGGCTTTCTGTCTTTGCTAATACAGTCGCACCACCCGTAATCAAACGGTTAATACGAATCAGTGGTGTATTACCAATCGATTCAGCATTATTGGCATATACAGCGATACCTAGATTTTCTGTGCTTGGGAAATTTGGATCTGTAGACATGGTCTTTCCTTGAATTTAAAATTAATTTATATCAATCTATCATAATGCTTTTTTATGTAGCTTTGACATTCAGTAACTGAATTTAATTATAGCAACAAAAAAATAGTTTATTCATATAAATCATAAGTTTAGTTTTTGCGCAATGTGTTTGACTGAATTGTCAGCAAATCAAAGTATATATTTGTATATTATTTCAAGCATAATAACGCCATAACTCATCTGAAGAGAAGATTATGGCAAGCAGTGCTTATCAAAAATTTTACCGTCAATTTACAAAAAAAATCTTAGATAAAATTGTCAGCCCACAAGTTTTAGGTGACACACAAACACTTGAAAATACAATTAACGATCCAAATACACCTCATTTTCCGATTTGTTATGTCATCCAAGACGACTCTACATCCAATAAAGTCTTGATCGATAATGAAACTGAAAAGAGAAAACTCAGCCCAGCTTTTGCACCACTTCAGCTTTCTTCTGACTATCAAGAAGATGATTCATTTATTACTTTAGAGCCAACAAAAAGTAATGCTTCAGCTTATTACCCAGATAAAATCATTCGTCTGGTTGAATTTTTGTTGAAGCACCCAGAACAAGATGTATTGCTGATCCCGACCACAATTTTATGGGGACGTGCGCCTGAAAATGAAGACAGTTGGTATAAGGCATTGATGGCAGATGCTTGGGCAAAACCGACAGGTATCAAACAAGCACTTAATATCACGCTGTATGGTCGTGACAATTATATCGAGTTCCATCAAGCGATTTCTCTACGTCAATTGATCAATTCAGCAATCGAGCTTACACCGAATTTCTCACCTGCTCACTATGTGGTTACCGAGCTGAATAAACAATTTAATGGTTATAAAGAAGCCATTCTCGGTCCTGATATTTCAGATCGACGCAATGTCATCAATAAATTGATGACCACTGAAGCCATTAAAGAAGCTATTTTAAATGAAAGTATTCACAAGAAAATCAGCATCAATGAAGCTGAAAACTTAGCACACAAATATTTAGATGAAATCGTTTCTGATTTTTCCTACTCAACTTTACGCTTTGCTGAGATTGCATTAACCAAGCTTTGGACGCAATTGTATGATGGAATCGAAGTACATAACTTTGATACGGTGCGCGAACTTGCCAAAGATTATGAGATTGTCTACACCCCTTGTCATCGTAGCCATATCGACTACTTGCTGCTGTCCTATGTGATTTATAACCGTGGATTGATGGTTCCGCATATTGCGGCAGGTATTAATCTAAATATGCCTATCGTTGGACAGTTAATGCGTGGCGCAGGTGCGTACTTTATTCGCCGTAGCTTCAATGGAAATGCGTTATATACCGCTGTTTTTAAAGAATATATCTACAGTATGTTAAATCGCAATACACCGATGGAATACTTTATAGAAGGTGGACGCTCACGAACTGGATTATTATTGCCGCCTAAAAAAGGGATGTTGGCAATGACGATTCAAAGTTATCTACGTGGAAACAGTAAACCAATTGCCTTTATTCCTACATATTTTGGTTATGAAAAGCTGATTGAAGGAAGTTCATACATCAAAGAATTGGGCGGTCAAAAGAAACAAGCTGAATCTTTATTTGGTTTATTAAAATCTATTCAAAAAATCGAAAAAGTATTTGGTGTGGTACATGTCAATCTAGGTGAGCCTGTTTTTCTTGAAGATATTTTGCAAAAGAATCAAGCACCGCAACATGTCGGATTGCATGATGAGATTCCTGACAGTGTCAAAGCCACAGTGAATGATGTTGCAATCGATATTTTGGAAAATATCAACAAAGCGGTTGTGATCAATCCAATCAGTTTGATTTCTTTGGTGTTGTTAAACGCACCAACGCATAGTTTGGCTGAACGAGAAGTTTTGGTTCGTTTAGAACAATTCCGCAATTTATTGAAACATCATCGCTATGATGATCGTATGCAAATCACTGAACTCTCCAACAAAGAAATCATTCAATATGCCATGAAACTCAAACAAGTTGAGTTGATTGAACATGACAATGAACGTTGGGTAAAAGTCAGTGATATACAAGTCGGCTTACTCAAATATTTTAGTAATAACATCCTACACACCTTTATTCTGCCTGCTTTAATCGCAAAAGTATTTAAACAGCACACTGAAGAACAGATGTTTAAAATTGAAAAATCTACCTTATGCTCACAAGTGATTGAACAATATCCGTTGATCCATAAAGCATTTTTCTTAAAATGGGATGAAACTGAAGTTGATACTCAAATTGAATATGTTCTTGATTATTTCAGGGCTGAAAAACTGATTGATATTAATGCAGATCAAATCATCAGCATTTCAAACGCAGATCCTAAAATTCGCCTACTTTCAGCCCTTGCACATTTATACGATGTCAATGTGGTGAAAGAGCCTGAAAAAGATTCAAAGGATAAATAACTGCATCGTAAATTTGAATAAATCTATACTGGGATTAAATCGAAACCAATCGTTTTGATAAAATACCCAGTATAGATATTAGAATTAGACACAGCGAAGATCACTAAAATTCGATGATAAAAGTTTTATCTGCCTATCGAATACTTTAACCCAATAAAACCATAGTAATTGAGCACTTGTGCAAAACTTTTTACTAAAGCAAAACCAGCCTGTTTGTATAAATCAATGATCTCTTCTTCACTAATTAATGCAAAATCTTGGGTAATACGATCTGCCATAACCTCTACTTGCTTTTCATGTAATCCTAAATCCAATGTCAAAGTTTTTAGACTGTCTAACTGTTGCTCATTTTCAAATTGAGTGAGCTCTACACTTAAACATAAGCCTGTATTGCTTAGGCTATTTGAAATATCTTTAAAAAAGTCTAATTTGCTTTCTACAGGCACAAAATGTGATACCAAAATCGCCAATGCGGCATCAAAAGTTGTGTCGATATTGTGCAATATAGAAGTATCACCAACGATACATTCAATTCGAGAAGATAGTTCTAAATTATCAATATGTTGTTTAGCTTTTTCAATCATGTTGGGCGCAGGATCAATTGCTGTAAAATTCCATTGCGGAAATTGCTCTGCCAAGTATTGCAACTCATAGCCTGTACCACATCCCACCACCAAAATATGGGCTTGTTGAGGCAAATAAGTTTTCAGTAAAGCATGAACTTGTAAGTGAATCAGTTCGTAACCAGGAATCAACTTGCGGATATGTTCATCATAACTTTCTACAACCACGGGATGATTAAAGTCCTTTGCCATGATTTACCCCCTCTAAGTTTTAATTTTTAAGTAACTGATTGATAATTAATAGATGAATAATTAAGACTCTGACACGATCGTATGTTTAACTTTAACGGCTTGCAGACAAAAATCAGCAATTTGTTTAACAAAATATTCTTTATAGGTTTTATCAAAGCGCTTGGTTTTCGCAATACTGAGCGGTTCGATCACCACAAATGTCATTGCACCTACAATACACAATGCGGTGGTATTTAAATCTTCAAAAATAAACTCACCTGAGTGTCTTCCCTCAGTTAAAATTTTAATAATACTTTCTTTAATCAACTGCTTACTCTGGAAACGTTCAAGCTCAAATTGTGGATCAACAGGTTCAAACAACAGAGAATAAGACAGTCGCGGGCTATTCATTGCACGTTTAACAAAAGTTGTGACTGCACGATGCAATTTTTCAACAGCCGTTAATTCAGTATGGGCAATATCATTCAGAATATTCACTTCGATATGAATAGCGGCATTTAAAACTTCAATCAACACTTGATTTTTATTTTCAAAATAGCGGTAAACTAAACCACTTGAAACACCAGCACGATCTGCAATTGCTTGAATTTGCGCATCTTTAAATCCCCCTTGTGCCACCAGTTCACGAGCTGACAATAAAATCATCTCTCGATTCTGCTGCATTTTTTCTTCCATGACAGAGGATCTTTTATAATTCATAGTAATGTGCAAATCCTATTCAGGCTTAAATCGTTCAAGCTAAATATTAATAAATTTTAAATCAATATGCTATCAATCTCAGCAATTTCATACTGATATATAAACTTCACCAATATCTTTTCATGATCTGTTGAGTGTGGATTTTTGCCAAATACAACCAGATGCACAGCCAGCATTAAACTTTGATTAAGCACAAAATGCCACATCAAACTGTTTATCTTAGATGCAGAACAATCTCACTTTGTCCGTTAATCCCCCCTTTATTTGGTCACTCATCCCCTTTTTTCACATGATCAAAAATGCTTCACTCATCTTATAAAGTGCTTAGGGGCTGTGGACAATTCGTCTATGTTTGCGACTAGGTGTGTTTTTTAGGCAATTCTAGGCACGAAATACGAAATTTAGTCATTCTAAATGAGTAGTTCGTAACGACGAAGCGACACAAAACACGCTAGTCCCGAAGGGTTATGGTTAAAATTATCTCAGGCTGCGTTATGAAATTTAATAATAGTCTCGCTATTCTCTTCATTTCATGCCTTGCCTGCTCAATTTTAACCCACAACGCAAGCCATTTATGAAAT
>NZ_LBNA01000011.1:0-9379 GCF_001005515.1 Acinetobacter sp. Ag2 | reverse complement strand
AATTTTAAGAAATCTAAATTTCAATAGCATACCCATTCTTTCGAGCATTTGTAGCATCAACGTTAGTAAATAATGGTCTTGAAGTACACTATTTACCTTCTGTTAATTTTGAAGCTTTATTCAAAGAGAAAAATGAAAAATCTAAAGATTAAAAATCGTAAAGATATTTAATCTTTACGATTTTTACTATGAATAATTACCTCAAATGCCTGAATAATTTCATCTAAATCCATATTTTTCACAATTTTCTCAATGTCATTTAGATATTCTGAAGGTTCATGGAAACTTGCTTCAGGTGTATCAAAATATACGGATGCTTTAGCAATTACTTTACTCGAGGGTTCTTTTTTTCCATTCTCTATGGATGAAAGATAACTAGTAGTAATATCTAAAGCCTTAGCAACCTCTTGTAAATTTTTATGATTTTTCAGCCTTAAACCTTTAATTTTAAACCCTGAAAAAACTCTTGAATCTTGAATCATTTGATTTCCTTAGTAATTTATTGAAATTTTATCTAGTTATCCTCTCCTATAAATTGTATTACTGAAATTTTCATAGTTTTATCACTCCTTAGAAAGGAAATTCTAGTTTTGAAAGAGCAATGTTTAATAAATTGACGTATTTATTAATACAATGTAAATCAAACAATTATTAAGACTTTATGGCTTAGCTCTTTTCACCACCTGTATTCGGGAAAACTGAAATTCCTGATTAACTGAATTTCTATATTTCGTAATCTCATTCCTCCTAAAAATGAAATTTTCTATCCAAAAATATGAAATACAGGATCAAAATTTAAGTTTAATTCTGTCTAGTATGTATGTACCTTTATTGCTAAGAAGCTGATATTTGAGAACGTCAAATCCAATTTTATTAGCTACAAAAAAGTGATTGCCTCACTTTTTCTTTACGAACAATGTTTAAATTTTAGAACTAATGAGAATACTCATGCAGATTCTCCAAAATTAAACGATGAATAGATATTTTATTGCATGCTTTATAGTGTGCTCTAAGTTCTTATTCCTTACCTCTAAGAAAATAAGTTCTAAAACTAAAAGATATGGTTAAGTTAAATTTATTTAAATATCCTGTCCTTGTATTATGTAAACCACTTACATATTTAAGGAAAATGTTACTGTATACATGGCAGTGCATACGAGAATAAATAACTGTGCGAAAAAACAAATCTCTAATTTTGGAACCAGTCAGAAAACCGCATTAATAATTCTAAGACTTTAATATAAGTCAAAGGATCTATTGAATTTTCTTTCGATGCTGTTCGAAGAAGTAGTAAAACCTCTTCTAACTCTTCAATAATTAGTGTTTGATTATGTTTTTTACTTTTTTCAATAACATTTTCAATAAGTAACACAGCTTTTTGGATTGTCTCTTTTTCTAAAGACATGGGATCTCTCCTTAAATCAGTTTTAGAGAGACAATCACATCATTGCCGTAAACAACTCAAGCACATACTAATTGCTATATGATGGATTATTGCATTGTTTTTATTTAGTGTAAATATTGAAAAGTTAAAAACTTTAACTTTTTTAATTTTAAACATTTTCTAAAATTAACATAATACAGCTTATACGAAATGCGTTATAATTATCTATAGAAATCAATGCTGTAGTTTCTAGTTTATAGCCCGAACATCCCTGTTCGGGCTTTTTTTATGATTTTTCACGTTCCACGCCCATTCTTTGATCAATGTTTCACAACTTTGATTAGCTCACTTGAATAATGCCCTTAGCCATTCGGTAAGAAAAACCGGCTTAACCATCCTCTTTTCGGCTGCTCCGGTTCAACCTGTTCTGGCACTGGAATACGCTTATTTTCACTCGTATCGGGTTCGTTCGGAGGCATGGCGATGACTTCTTCTTTTTCCTCTGTCATTTGCTCAGCCTGAGTAGGCTCAGGGTCAAGAGACGCAGGGATATGAGGTTTTGGAGCCTCTAAAAGACGTTGCATTGTTTCAATCTGATTCTGATAGAACGATTCCCTATCTTTTGCATCATCGAGCTGATTTTTTAGTATGTCTATCTGCTGTCTAAGCAGTAAAACTTCTGCCGAATTTGGACTGTCTATTTTTACAGGTTCTTTTACATCCTGTTTTCTTACAGGTTCACCAAATACTCGAATAGCTTCAGCTAAATCAATCTTATTATCAGAATTTTTACTTAAGATTCCTTTATTTATATGATTGTAAATTGTTTGTCTATTTATGCTGTAAAGCTTAGATAATTCAAGAACTGAAAGACTTTTCATGGTGTAAAACTATGCCTAATCTTGTCAAAAGTTGTTGTCTATTAGACTGTCTAATAGACAAATGATCAAGTCTATAATTCAGGCTGCATTGAAGCCTAACTTTTGAAGATAAGGATATAGTTCTTTAAACCTTTCTTGATCTTGAAGCATCTCAGCAATGCGTACAGCGAACTGTTGATAGCTCTCAGTCCCCTGAGAGTACTTACTCATTTCAGGTAACTCTGCCAGTTTATTGGCAAAAAAATGACGTTGAGCACCTGTCATTTTGGAGAAGATATCTAACGTGTTCGGATCTCTTTTACTTTCGATTGGTTGATTGGCTGATTTCTTTTGTTTAAAACTAAACGAAAAGCCCGAAATAGAACGCCCTTTTTTATGCTGTTCATACTTAATATTGATGTCTGAAAACTCATTAATTTGGTCTATAGCAATATCAAGTACACGTCTCTTAAATGCTTCCATTCTGGTGTATTCGTTTACACCTATACCTAATTGGCTACGGAATTTATTTAATTCAAAAAGAGGGGTCTTTCCTATAGATTTCCACTGCATTAATAATTCATACAGACGAACAGCATAGACACTTTTAAAGTCAGATGTTTTTCTTAGATGATAGCTTGTGAAATATTGTTCAAACCCATCTATTTTAGTGACATGCTCAATAACTACACGAGTTAATGTAATTAAAATTCGACCTTCACCTTTTCTATAGTTTGCATCTTGAATCCAACGACTTTTTGTTAGGCTTCCATCTTCATTTGTAATAGTGAATTGTCGTTTAAATAGTGAATCTTCTGCTTCAATTAAAGCTAAATAAGCTGCGTCTGGAGAAACATTAAAGGCTTTTGCATATCTAGTGGCATTTAGTTCTAATGGTTCATCAGATGATAACCCTTGTCCTGTTTCTCGAGCATCTACAATAGCGAGCTGTAAAAGACGAGTTTCACTTAAGGTAAGAGTCTGTAGGGCTTGTACAAGTTTATTTGATTTTACGACTAAGTCTGTCATGGTGGTTTATTTAGCAACAGCTTTATTGTGTTGCTATAACAACACAATAAATTTTTGTTGTCAAATACCGAGGAAACGTTGCTATATAACCGAGGAAACGTTGCTATATAACCGAGGAAACGTTGCTATATAACCGAGGAAACGTTGCTATATAACCGAGGAAACCCTTTTAAATAAAGGGTTTCAGCTAATGTAAAAGCATTTAAAAACTTTAAAAATAATTAAAAGCCATTGAAATGAAAAATTGCCCTTGGTTTTCGCTACGCTCAAACTCTATTGAATCTCGCTTTCGCTCGATTCGAGGGGCAATTTTTTGGTTCATCCTTACGTGAATTTGAAGAAAACAAAAGCAAAGTCAAAAGCGACTATGAATTCGCTTCGCTCATGTTTTTTTACTCGCTTCGCTCGCCAAAAATTTAATTTAAGCTCAATCGCTTTGCTCGGTTTTTCCCTTTAAAAGTACAAATGCCAAGTTTGTAATCAAAGAAAAGGCGGCTCGAAATTTTTATGATACTCAATCACTCGTAGACACTCGTTCGGTTAATTCTCTCTGTGTTTTCTATTGTGCTTTTCTCGTGGAATACATGCACCAATCAAAGCACAGACAAAAGCACAAAGCCTTCGCTTCGCTGCGCCTAAAAACAATTACCGTACAAGCTCGCTTCGCTCGTCCTTCCTGGACGTCAGGATTCCTTGTACTTCAAGGGCTGGACGCCCTTGATAATCGTTTTTTGTTGCCTTTCACTTTCCGCTATCGCTCCAAGTTGCAGCGCACTTCGTGCTCGCGCCCCGTCATACTACTACGTAGTTGACCCACCCCCTTTTAGATGCATATTTCGCTAGGCTCGTATGTCCTTCGGATTCGCTGGACGCTCCCACTAAAACGAGGTGGGTCAACTACCCTTCGGGATAGTTTGACGGGGTGGGCTTGCCCCCCAACAACTAACGACATCTGGGGATGTCTAAAGGTCGTGTCCACTCCCTTTTACGTTGTCGGCTCCCCCCAGTCATCTCCGCTGGGGCTTCGATGATGTTCCGCTTTCGCTTCACACCCCTTCGGGGCTAATCTTTGGCTTTTGCCAAAGAAAAAGCACAAACACACTCACAGAGCGAGTGTCTACGAGCGAACAACAGAGATTGAAATTCAAGCATACCTTCCCTGATTACACGCTCTATTTGCTCATAGGATGCGTTTAGCCGAGCTTTGCTCGCTGAGGGTGGAGGTTACCTTGTTTTGTTTGATAAATTTGCTTAGAGCGCAAAATAGAGGGGGTGGTGGCTATGAGTCCGCCAATATTGACGTATAGACGGTAGCCACCTGAATAGATACGGACGGTCTAATGACTTAATCTACTATGCATAGAATACTGCATAAAAAAATTGAGTCAAAATTTGCTGGTTTCAGGTATAACCATACGTTTTGTCGCAACATGTAAGTTTATGTTATATAAAAATATAATTCTAAAAAAGTACAAACGCCAAGTTAATAATTCAAGTTGAAGTATCCGAAAAACTTAATGGTGCTTTCATCTTAATTTCACATAAGGCGTATTATGTTAATTTTAGAAAACATAATAAATATTTTTATATTTTTTTCTTCTTCTTCTTCTTTTTTAGGTTAGCATATTAATTCTACTTGTTTATCAATGATGTTTTTTTCAAATGATTGAGTATATAAAGATTTCTAATTATAAATCTATCAAAGAGATGTCTTTTAGACCTAAAAGAATAAATCTTTTTATTGGTGAAAATGGTGCAGGTAAGTCTAATATTTTAGAAAGTTTAGCTATATTTTCAGCTGCAACATCAAATATGTTAAGCAATGAATTTCTTTCATCTCGCGGTATTCGCCCTATTGATCCTTTAACAACTATCACTAAGCTACCTTTATGTGATGAAGATGAGAATGACCTTGATGAAAAAGATGTTATAAGAATCTATGCAGAATTAGACAAATTCTTTATTGGGGTCATTGCATATCATGATAAAGAAGACCCTTATGGACAATTAAAAGCAGAAATATTAACTCCTAGACCTGATGAAAAACCTGGCAGTTATCTACTGAGTGAAGAAAGTATTACAAACAAAGAGTCTTTACTAAAAGAAGACTTGTTCAAGCTTTTTAGTGAAATCAATAAAAATTTTAAAATAGATGATTTAAATGAACTTTATAGCGAAAAACTATATGAGAAAACTAAGAAAACCACACCTAAAAAGCTACCAGCACTTCTGAAGTTAAGGAAAAAACTTTTCTTTATTCAGCGTTCAATGGGATTATTAAACGATCTTGAAAATAAAAAGTCATCTAGAAATAATTTTGTAATTTTCAACCCAGATACATATGTACTAATGGGAGGTAAAGGACAATCATATATTCAACCATTAGGTATTAATGGTGAAGGGCTATTTACACACCTAGGTGTAATGGCTAAAAAAGAACCTGAGAATTTTCAAGATGTACTAGAACTAGCATCTATTTTTAATTGGTTAGAAAAAATTGAAATTGACCATAATCATAATAATGAAATAGAAATTATCTTAAAAGATAGATTCATGGGAGATGTGATCAAACCACAAAATGCAAATGAAGGATTTCTTTTCACTCTATTTTACGCTTGTCTATTCTGCTCTAACCAAACCCCATCAATTTTTGCAGTCGAAAATATTGATAAATCTTTAAACCCTAGATTATGCCAAATCTTGGTAAAAAAACTCGCTGATAAGGCAAAAAAACACAATAAACAAGTGTTTATGAGTACACATAACCCTGCAGTATTAGATGGTATAAACCTTCTTGATCCAGATGAAACTATTTTTGTTATTGATAGAAAATATACTGGTGAAACTAGATTAAGAGAGTTAACAGAAAAAAATATTCCGAAGCCTGCAAAAGAAGGGGAAAAAATTCACCTTTCAGAAGCATTTTTACGTGGCTATTTAGGCGGCATACCATCTAATTTTTAAAGAAATTAACTCATGAATTTTAATATTATTGCCGAAGGGAACACTGACTTCAGAGTCCTGAGAATCATTATTGAATCTATTATTGACGATGCTGTTGTTAATGTACTTGTGCCCACTGTTGATGCTTATTCTCATACTACTATTGGTAGAGCAGGATGGGAAAAAGTTATTGATTATTTAGAGTCAAATTTACTAGAAGGAGCGTTAGCAAATAGCGATTATCTAGTAATTCAAATTGATACTGATGTATGTGAACATGTCAATTATAACGCACCTCCTATTACATTAGCTGACCAAGATATTGAACAGTTTTATGAAGTTATAAAAAATAAGATGATAGAATGGATTAATAACTTTAATCCAAATACATATGAAAAATATAAAGAAAAAATAATTTTTGCAGTTTGCATCCACTCTTTAGAGTGTTGGCTTTTAGCTTTATATGTCAAACAACATGAACTACCAAGAAAAAGGATTCATTCTGGATTAGATCATCTAAATAGAGCTCTGAAACGCCATAATATGAAGGTAAGTGAGCCTAAAGATCCTAATTTATATGAGCATCTAGCACTTCCATTAAGAAAGCAAAAAACTCATACAGTTGTTCGAGAGTATTCTTATAGTTTTGATAGGTTTATATCACAATTAGAAACTTTATAATCTGTATGATGAGCTTATGTATTTAACATAATGGGCGTTATGCGAAGTCAAACTTTAAAAAATTATATTTTTCATTAATTTAGTCATTTTACATAATTCAAAAATACCGCAAAAATCCGCTTTGGTTACAAAGCGGATTTTTTTTGACCAGGTTTGATATCTTTTGCCAATAATTTTGATTGAAAAATAATCAAAAAAGAAATTTTCCCTGATTTCTCAACTGTCACACTGCTGGAATAATCCACAATTCCTGCGGACAACTCTTGGGATAAAAATTCTTCAGTTCTATACGCTAAAACGTACATTCATTTAGGATTTGGCGAATATACAGATCTCCGTCAATTTCCTATCATGGACGCATAGAGAGCAGGATGCTCCAGACAAAAATAAGAAAAGACAGCAACGGATATGCAGGTTCGACAGGAGTCAGACCAAAGCATCAAATATGTAAAAAAGCCCAACAGGATGTTGAGCTTTTTTATTATATATCAATCAATATCGCTTATTCATAATTCTCTATTAATGATGGACAATTAATAAAAATTAATATAAAACAATGACTAAATTATTATTTACTTCTATTAGGGTTATTATAAATGACAGAAGATCAAGAAACTAAATGTCATGCGATTATTCATGCTCATGCTATAGCTGCTGGAGCAGGGAATGCTGTTCCTATTCCTGGTTTAGGGATAGCCGCAGATATGGTTACCATGACATCTATGTGTATGAGCTTATGTGCTGTATTTGGTGGAAATATTACAGAAGAAGCAGCTAAAACGCTTGCAATTGCTGCAATGAAAAATACGATGCTAAAACAACCCATAAAAACAGCAACAAAAGAGCTGTCAAAGTTTATTCCTTTCCTTGGCTCAATAGTTGCTCCTAGTATATCTGTAGTGATGTTAGAAGCTGCTGGGTGGACTTTAGCAAAAGAGTTAGAGGCAAAGTCTAAATATTAGATATTCAATATTACATAGAATCTCTTTAAAAATTTTTTTCTCATAAGAGATTTTATGTTAAATATTTGATGAATATTTATAAAAAGTATTAAGTTAAGCAAAATCTTATATTTAAATTAATGATTGTCTTTTCCGATCAATGTTTCTTTCTAAATTCTTTTTTATTAATATGACTCATGAAACTTATGCTTAATTACATGATTATATAATGAATATCATTAATTTATTTGAAAATTTACTGTCTAGCACTATGACTAATAGGGCTTGAATGATGGTAGAAATTAATTGTTTTCATACTTGTAGAAATCGTGGGAATAAAGATGAAATTATTCAGAAAATTCCATTTTTAAGTAATAAGGATTCAACTCAATGGCTAGGTCAAGGGTACTATTTATGGACTGATAGCATATATTTCGCTAATGATTGGGGAAATTCTCACTATCATTCTGATTATGTAATTAATCAGTTTGAAGTAAATGTTCCTAAAGATTTGTATTGGGATTTAGTTGGAAATGTGCAACACCAACTTGAATTTTTAGAAAAAAAAGATCAATTTTATATGTTAATAGATGAGCTTATAGCTAGATCATCTATAAAAAACCGACCCAAATTTAAACTTTTAAGAAATAGACCTATAACAGTTGCAACACTGTTTTGGCTATTAAGAACTTTGAGGAAGCTTACTTATAAAGTGGTAAAAGCTTCGGATATTAGTTCAAACCGAACAGTAGAAATTTCTTTCAATAACAGTGATGCTAATGAATGTATCTTTCTACCAACAAGACAGCAAATAGTTGTCTACCCAGAAGCTAGATCTATGTTGAAACATATAGCTTGGGTACACCCTTAACGCTATGTTAGGAGAAAATTATGATTTCTGACTCAAAAAATTACATTAGAGATGTAACTGAATGGGTTGATGAAATTGAAGATGTAGATGCTTTTTTAGAGCAATTATTTCTTATTAACGAGCAAAGCTTAGAAACCTCACCATCTTTAGATACTTTTTGTATGAGTCTTTCTATAAATACGACGGAAAGTCTTATCTCTGCTAAAGATGATAGTTTATATGCTGATGTTTTCAGAAAAATTGAAAACTGTTCGTCATCACCTATTTTAGAATCTAAAATGAATATTCCTGAAAGTATCTTTAATATTTCTTTATTTGAAAAAATTGAAGAAGATACTTTTACTTCTATATCTGAAAAATTATCACATGTTAGAGGTCTCTTTAATGAGACCTCTTTTATTCTTAGTCAAAGTTTATCTAAAGCTGCTTAAAATGAATATCCAGTTAATTTCTAACAAAACTTTATTTTTGAAAGTTCAACCATCTAAAGAAAATATAGATTTAGACTTCCGTTTTGATTACGAAGTTGAATTTCCTGAAAATGTTGATAATAAATTTTTGATAGTTATTCAGGCGATTTTAAAAAATAAAGATTATCAATTAGAAACAATTTTTTTATCTGAATTTCAAGTTGATGGAATTACAGATGATAATTTTAAGAAATCTAAAT
>NZ_LBNA01000008.1:0-5338 GCF_001005515.1 Acinetobacter sp. Ag2 | reverse complement strand
ATACAACTGCTTGGGTGTTGTATAGTCAAGCCTCACGAGCAATTAGTATTGGTCAGCTTCATGCGTCACCGCACTTCCACATCCAACCTATCAACGTCGTAGTCTTCAACGGCTCTTTAGAGGACATAAAGTCCTAGGGAAATCTTATCTTGAGGTAGGCTTCCCGCTTAGATGCTTTCAGCGGTTATCCCTTCCGAACATAGCTACCCGGCGATGCGACTGGCGTCACAACCGGTACACCAGAGGTTCGTCCACTCTGGTCCTCTCGTACTAGGAGCAGATCCTCTCAAATTTCCAACGCCCACGGTAGATAGGGACCGAACTGTCTCACGACGTTCTAAACCCAGCTCGCGTACCTCTTTAAATGGCGAACAGCCATACCCTTGGGACCTGCTTCAGCCCCAGGATGAGATGAGCCGACATCGAGGTGCCAAACACCGCCGTCGATATGAACTCTTGGGCGGTATCAGCCTGTTATCCCCAGAGTACCTTTTATCCGTTGAGCGATGGCCCTTCCATACAGAACCACCGGATCACTAAGACCTACTTTCGTACCTGCTCGACTTGTGGGTCTCGCAGTTAAGCGCGCTTTTGCCTTTATACTCTACGCGTGATTTCCGACCACGCTGAGCGCACCTTCGTACTCCTCCGTTACTCTTTAGGAGGAGACCGCCCCAGTCAAACTACCCACCAGACATGGTCCTCGTCCCGGATAACGGGACAGAGTTAGAACCTCAATATTACCAGGGTGGTATTTCAAGGATGGCTCCATAGCAACTGGCGTCGCTACTTCTAAGCCTCCCACCTATCCTACACAAGTAAGATCAAAGTTCAATGTCAAGCTGCAGTAAAGGTTCACGGGGTCTTTCCGTCTAGCCGCGGGTACACCGCATCTTCACGGCGATTTCGATTTCACTGAGCCTCTGCTGGAGACAGCGCCCCCATCATTATGCCATTCGTGCAGGTCGGAACTTACCCGACAAGGAATTTCGCTACCTTAGGACCGTTATAGTTACGGCCGCCGTTTACTGGGGCTTCGATCAAGAGCTTCGCTTACGCTAACCCCATCAATTAACCTTCCAGCACCGGGCAGGCATCACACCCTATACGTCCACTTTCGTGTTTGCAGAGTGCTATGTTTTTAATAAACAGTTGCAGGGGCCTGGTTTCTGTGGCTGCCAATAGCTCAAGGAGCAAGTCCTATCACCGTCAGCAGCGTACCTTCTCCCGAAGTTACGGTACCATTTTGCCTAGTTCCTTCAGCAGAGTTCTCTCAAGCGCTTTGGTCTACTCGACCTGACCACCTGTGTCGGTTTCGGGTACGATTCCTGTGTAACTGAAGCTTAGAGACTTTTCCTGGAAGCATAGTATCAGCCACTTCACGAGTAAACTCGCTTGCTATCAGTTCTCAGCATAGAGCACCCCGGATTTGCCTAAGATGCATGCCTACAACCTTTCACCTGGACAACCAACGCCAGGCTGACTTAACTTTCTCCGTCCTCTCATCGCATTACACAGAAGTATTGGAATATTAACCAATTTCCCATCGACTACGCCTCTCGGCCTCGCCTTAGGGGTCGACTCACCCAGCCCCGATTAACGTTGGACTGGAACCCTTGGTCTTTCAGCGAACGGGTTTTTCACCCGTTTTGTCGTTACTCACGTCAGCATTCGCACTTCTGATACCTCCAGCATGCTTCTCAACACACCTTCATCGGCTTACAGAACGCTCCCCTACCACGTATACAATGTATACATCCGCAGCTTCGGCATATAGTTTTAGCCCCGTTACATCTTCCGCGCAGGCCGACTCGACTAGTGAGCTATTACGCTTTCTTTAAAGGGTGGCTGCTTCTAAGCCAACCTCCTAGCTGTCTATGCCTTCCCACATCGTTTCCCACTTAACTATAATTTTGGGGCCTTAGCTGGCGGTCTGGATTGTTTTCCTCTTGACTACGGACGTTAGCACCCGCAGTCTGTCTCCCGGATAGTACTCATAGGTATTCGGAGTTTGCATCGGTTTGGTAAGTCGGGATGACCCCCTAGCCGAAACAGTGCTCTACCCCCTATGGTATTCGTCCGAGGCGCTACCTAAATAGCTTTCGGGGAGAACCAGCTATCACCGAGTTTGATTAGCCTTTCACCCCTATCCACAAGTCATCCCCTGGCTTTTCAACGACAGTGGGTTCGGTCCTCCAGTTAGTGTTACCCAACCTTCAACCTGCTCATGGATAGATCACCCGGTTTCGGGTCTATACCCAGCAACTAAACGCCCTATTAAGACTCGATTTCTCTACGGCTCCCCTATACGGTTAACCTTGCTACTGAATATAAGTCGCTGACCCATTATACAAAAGGTACGCAGTCACCAAACAAGTTGGCTCCCACTGCTTGTATGCATGCGGTTTCAGGATCTATTTCACTCCCCTCACAGGGGTTCTTTTCGCCTTTCCCTCACGGTACTGGTTCACTATCGGTCAGTCAGGAGTATTTAGCCTTGGAGGATGGTCCCCCCATATTCAGACAAGGTTTCACGTGCCTCGCCCTACTCGTCATCATTATATGTGCACTTTCGTGTACGGGACTATCACCCTCTACGGTAGCACTTCCCAGAGCTTTCCGCTAATACACATATAACTTAATGGGCTGATCCCCGTTCGCTCGCCGCTACTGAGGGAATCTCAATTGATTTCTTTTCCTAAGGGTACTGAGATGTTTCACTTCCCCTCGTTCGCCTCGCATGACTATGTATTCATCATGCGATACCTACCTTATGGTAAGTGGGTTTCCCCATTCAGAAATCTCCGGATCACAGGATATTTGCCGCCTCCCCGAAGCTTATCGCAGGCTATTACGTCTTTCTTCGCCTCTGACTGCCAAGGCATCCACCACATGCACTTAATTACTTGACTATACAACCCCAAACAGTCGTTAATCCCTACAAGGAGGATCAACAATGTGGATTTAACCACTTCTATTTGTTGCTTGTGAACTTAATCACTGTACAGCTTCAATTTAATTCATATACCAAAACGCTTGATTCAGTTTTATCGCTAGTTCTCATTTCACTCCACATTAACAATTGCTTGTTAAGCTTCATAAAACGAGTTAAACAATTATTTCAACTCAAATATATTCTGTTAATGATTCTCTACCGCCTCGTCAGCAAGTAGTTCACTGTGATAAATCACAGAAGTTAATAAACTCTATAAACTTCAGTTCATTAATTTCTATAATCAATCTTTTTTTAATCAGGTAACTGCGTAGTAGTGGTGGAGACTAGGAGAGTCGAACTCCTGACCTCCTGCGTGCAAAGCAGGCGCTCTACCAACTAAGCTAAGTCCCCAGCTTAAGATCTTAATATATCTGCTCTTCTGTGTTCAGTAGACTTGGTGGGTCTGACAAGACTTGAACTTGTGACCCCACGCTTATCAAGCGTGTGCTCTAACCAACTGAGCTACAGACCCTCAGATACATCAATGAAGAACAACTTGTTGTGGATTCTTACCAATCGTCAATCTTTCGTTAAGGAGGTGATCCAGCCGCAGGTTCCCCTACGGCTACCTTGTTACGACTTCACCCCAGTCATCGGCCACACCGTGGTAAGCGTCCTCCTTACGGTTAGACTACCTACTTCTGGTGCAACAAACTCCCATGGTGTGACGGGCGGTGTGTACAAGGCCCGGGAACGTATTCACCGCGGCATTCTGATCCGCGATTACTAGCGATTCCGACTTCATGGAGTCGAGTTGCAGACTCCAATCCGGACTACGATCGGCTTTTTGAGATTAGCATCCTATCGCTAGGTAGCAACCCTTTGTACCGACCATTGTAGCACGTGTGTAGCCCTGGTCGTAAGGGCCATGATGACTTGACGTCGTCCCCGCCTTCCTCCAGTTTGTCACTGGCAGTATCCTTAAAGTTCCCATCCGAAATGCTGGCAAGTAAGGAAAAGGGTTGCGCTCGTTGCGGGACTTAACCCAACATCTCACGACACGAGCTGACGACAGCCATGCAGCACCTGTATGTAAGTTCCCGAAGGCACCAATCCATCTCTGGAAAGTTCTTACTATGTCAAGACCAGGTAAGGTTCTTCGCGTTGCATCGAATTAAACCACATGCTCCACCGCTTGTGCGGGCCCCCGTCAATTCATTTGAGTTTTAGTCTTGCGACCGTACTCCCCAGGCGGTCTACTTATCGCGTTAGCTGCGCCACTAAAGTCTCAAAGACCCCAACGGCTAGTAGACATCGTTTACGGCATGGACTACCAGGGTATCTAATCCTGTTTGCTCCCCATGCTTTCGTACCTCAGCGTCAGTATTAGGCCAGATGGCTGCCTTCGCCATCGGTATTCCTCCAGATCTCTACGCATTTCACCGCTACACCTGGAATTCTACCATCCTCTCCCATACTCTAGCTTCCCAGTATCGAATGCAATTCCCAAGTTAAGCTCGGGGATTTCACATCCGACTTAAAAAGCCGCCTACGCACGCTTTACGCCCAGTAAATCCGATTAACGCTCGCACCCTCTGTATTACCGCGGCTGCTGGCACAGAGTTAGCCGGTGCTTATTCTGCGAGTAACGTCCACTCATCTTGGGTATTAACCAAAAGAGCCTCCTCCTCGCTTAAAGTGCTTTACAACCATAAGGCCTTCTTCACACACGCGGCATGGCTGGATCAGGGTTCCCCCCATTGTCCAATATTCCCCACTGCTGCCTCCCGTAGGAGTCTGGGCCGTGTCTCAGTCCCAGTGTGGCGGATCATCCTCTCAGACCCGCTACAGATCGTCGCCTTGGTAGGCCTTTACCCCACCAACTAGCTAATCCGACTTAGGCTCATCTATTAACGCAAGGTCACAAGTGATCCCCTGCTTTCCCCCGTAGGGCGTATGCGGTATTAGCATCCCTTTCGAGATGTTGTCCCCCATTAATAGGCAGATTCCTAAGTATTACTCACCCGTCCGCCGCTAGGTCAGTTACCGAAGCAACCTCCCCCGCTCGACTTGCATGTGTTAAGCCTGCCGCCAGCGTTCAATCTGAGCCATGATCAAACTCTTCAGTTAAAATCATTAGTGACTTAAGGTCACAATTCTGGCTCATCAATGTACTGACAAATTCTCTCAAATAAACTTCGAGTAATTTAAACCAATCAATCAATGATAATAATTCGATCAATCATTCAGTAAAAATCCACTCAAGTTGTTCTTCATATTCTCTTAATGATCAATTTACCACTACGTAAGTGATAAATAAGACGCAATAAACATTTAACAACTTAACCCACTAAGCTAAGTTCGTTTGCTGTATCGCGTCGGGATGAGCTCATTATAGGGCAA
>NZ_LBNA01000037.1:0-76692 GCF_001005515.1 Acinetobacter sp. Ag2 | reverse complement strand
CAATTTTAACCTACAACGCAAGCCATTTATGAAATGTCCACAGCCCCTAAGAAAAGCACAAAAAAATGTGCTTTTTTTATATCGTGATGCTTTTTTTATGAAATTGTCATAAATTTGAAGCATACTAGAATAATGACATTTTCCAGATGCAGGTTTATTGCATGAATACCGCAGTGACTCCAACAACACCGACAGAATATTCTTATAATGAACGATATATCAATCGTGAACTTTCTATCTTAGATTTCCATTTGCGTGTTTTAGAGCAAGCTGTTGATCCTCTGCATCCGCTATTAGAGCGTATGAATTTTTTGCTGATTTTTTCTCGCAACATGGACGAGTTTTTTGAGATTCGTGTCGCTGGAATGATGGAGCAATTAACGCTGGGGAATGAAAGTCGTTCACCTGATGGGCTTACACCTAAGCAAGTTCTAGATCAAATCTCTAAAACAGCCCATGAAGCCATTGAACGCCAATACCGTATCTTAAATGAAGAGATCTTCCCGAAACTCCGTGAAGAAGATATTTGTTTCTTACGTCGTGGAGAACTGACACCTGCTCAGTCGGTGTGGATTAAAAAATATTTTCAAGAACAAGTTGCGCCTGTATTGACGCCAATTAGTCTTGATCCTGCGCACCCATTCCCACGCTTAGTAAATAAAAGCTTAAACTTTATTGTCACTTTAGAAGGTAAAGATGCTTTTGGTCGACAAATTGATTTAGCGGTTGTTCCAGCACCTCGTTCTTTACCGCGTGTGGTACGTTTACCTGATGAATTGACGGGTGGTAAAGAACATTTTGTAATGTTGTCTGCGATTATTCATGAACATGTCTCTGATTTATTCCCAGGGATGACTGCAACAGGTTGCTATCAGTTCCGTGTGACACGTAATGCAGATTTAGCGCTGAACGAAGATGTTGAAGACTTGGCGAAAGCACTTAAAGGTGAATTGAGTTCACGTCGTTTTGGTCGTGCGGTGCGTTTAGAAGTCACTGAAAACTGTCCAAAACATATTTATGAATATTTGTTGGATGAATTTGATTTAGAAGAAGAGCAACTTTATAAAGTCGATGGACCAGTAAATCTCGCACGTTTAGTATCGAACTTTAAACGTCCACATATGCGCTATGATTCACATGTGCCTGCAATTCCAAAAGTATTGAAAAAGTCTGAAAATATTTTTTCAGCCATGCAGAAGCAAGATATTCTTTTGCACCATCCCTTCGAATCTTTTGCACCTGTAATCAATTTGTTGCGTGAAGCAGCACGAGATCCTCAAGTTCTTGCGATCAAACAAACCTTGTATCGTAGTGGAGCGGATTCAGAAATCGTACAGGTCTTAGCCGAAGCGGCGCGAAATGGTAAAGAAGTCACAGCAGTGATTGAATTGCGTGCTCGTTTTGATGAAGAATCAAATATTGCTGTTGCCAATGTATTGCAAGAAGCAGGAGCCGTGGTGGTGTATGGTATTGTGGGTTATAAGACACATGCCAAAATGATTTTGGTGGTTCGCCGTGAGAATAATAAACTTGTTCGTTATGTTCATTTAGGAACAGGCAACTATCATGCAACCAATGCACGCATATATACCGATTATGGTTTATTAACCACAGACAAAGAACTCTGTGAAGATGTGCATCGTATTTTTCAAGAGTTGACGGGCATGGGTAAAATGGCGAAGTTGAAAAAACTTCTACATGCACCATTTACCTTACATGCACAGTTAATCGCTTATATTGATGATGAAATTGCCAATGCCAAAGCGGGTAAACCAGCTCAAATCATTGTGAAGGTGAATGCTTTAACAGAGGTTCAGTTAATCAATAAGTTGTATGAGGCTTCGCAAGCAGGTGTACAAGTAGATTTGATTATTCGTTCAATCTGCTGTTTACGTCCAGGTTTAGCAAATCTCTCGGAAAATATTCGTGTACGTTCAATTGTTGGACGTTTCTTGGAACATACCCGTGTTTATTATTTTGGTAATAACGGAAATGCCCGTATTTATTGCTCAAGTGCGGACTGGATGGATCGAAACTTATTTAATCGTGTCGAAGTATGTTTCCCAATCGAAGATCCTGCACTGAAAAAGCGTATTTATCAGCAAGGTTTGGTGAATTATCTTAAAGATAATACTCAAGCTTGGTTGTTACAAGGTGATGGGACATGGGTTCGTGCTCAACCTAAAGAAGGTGAAACTGTACACAATGCACAAAAAACCTTATTAGAGCATTTTAACGGCTAAACTTAATATTTCACGATTTAAACCCGGTTGATTTCAATCGGTTTTTTTTGTGCCTTCAGAATATGGCTAGAGATAAACCCATTTATAAAACGAAGATAGTTAGCTGAAAGTTAAAGCGGTTTAGCTTTGAGTTGAAACAGTATCAAAGGGAAGACAAACAAATAAATAATTGCAACGATTAACCAGATTGCACCCGACCATTGAGTATGAAAGTGAAAATAAATACTCGAAAAAAATAAGGGGGCAATGACTGAGGCTAGACTCACGGTAGATGCAATCAAGCCCTGAAATTGACCTTGTTGATCTGCGGAAACTTTTGTAGATGCTAACGCTTGTAAGGATGGTGTTCCAATACTGCCTAAGGCAAAAATTGGCATAATGACAAAGATGATCCAACCTTGTTGAGCAAAAGCCATGATATTTAGAGCAACAAAGAGACAGCCTAATCCAATGAGTACGGTATTTCGTTCACCCCAAAATTTGACAGCATGTTGAGGGAGCAAGGATTGAACCAGAACTTGGCATAATCCAAAAGTACCTAAAGAGAGCCCGACCCAAAAACTGTTCCAATGAAAGGTATCATGTCCCCAAAGTGCCCAGCAAACCCCATAAGCCTCACCACAGGCACTGAATATAAAAAATATTACCATTAGAGGAATTAGGTTTCTTTGACTAAGTGCAACTTTAAATATTTTAAATGGATTTAAACTGGCATGCTTTTGAATGGTGGCATGTTGGGGGCGAGATTCAGCCAAAGCAAAGAGAGCAATTAAAAAATTCGAGCCCGTTAACAATGCAGCGATCAGAAAGGGGAGTTTGAGTCCGTATTGTCCTAATAGTCCACCGAGTACAGGACCTATAATGAAGCCCAAACCAAACATGGCATTGAATCTACCAAAGTACTTGGCGCGATTTTCTGTTGATGAAATATCAACGATATAAGCTGAAGCGACAGCCATATTGGCACTGGTCATTCCAGCAATGATTCTTCCGATGAACAACCAACTTAAATGCGAAGAGAAAGCCAATAATAGATAGCTGATCGTTGAGCCAGCTAAAGAAATTAACAGTACAGGTCTTCTTCCTATTTTATCGCTAAGACTGCCCAAAATCGGAGAGAAAATGAATTGCATCATTGCATAACAACCGATGAAAAAACCCATCAAGAGTGCTACGTTTTGTTGTTGGCTTAGCGTTTTAAGTAATGAGGGGAGTAATGGGAATACAATTCCGATTCCAATCGAATCTAAAACAATCGTTGAAAAAATAATAAATAAAGGTCGATTCATGGTGCGTCCTATCGAAAATTCAGGCACAGAAAAACTGTGGAAACCTGTTAACGATGCTTGAAAAATCCAAGCCCTTGGGAACGCTGACCAATAGAGTGATTGGCTATGTGTCGCTTACAGCATTTTTCAAAAATTGAAAAATAAAACAAAGTAAGTCGATTTTTCGCGATTTTTTATCGTAACAAACCATACAAAGTTAGAAAGCTAACGGTGTAATGTGCAAATATTAACACCTTTAGTTTGATGAAAACATCATCTTTAAAATTTAGTTTAATCAGGTAAAAATACAATTTGATGATTCGAAGAATCATTTGATTAAAATTAAGGATTAAAAAAGGAGTCATATTTGACTCCTTTTAGAAATTCGCAGATTAACGTAAATTGGTGGTGATCTTCTGAAGAATTTGCAACAAGACATCAAATTCACTTTGCAGTGGTGTGCTTTTACGTGTGACCAAAGCGAGTGTACGAGATGGTGCATTTTCAATTGGTTTTACCACAATTTGATCATTGTTTTTCAACATATGGGCATGAATCGCAATCTCAGGGAGTAAGGTATAGCCCAAGTTTGAACTCACCATTTCAACCAGTGTTGGTAAAGAACTTGCCTTTAAACGATGATCATTTTTACGTTCGCCAATTGGGCAAACACTTAAAGTATGATCTCGCAGGCAATGTCCTTCTTCAAGCAACATCAGATGTGACAAATCTAGGTCATCTAAACTTCTTGCATTCATGGCATTTTGATCTGCTTTATTGCAAACCAAGAATAAATCTTCTTTTGCAATTTCAGCAACTTTTAGACCGCGTGTGTCAAAAGGCAATGCCAGCATGATTACATCTAAATTACCGTGCTCAAGTTTTTCAACAATTTTTTCACTTTGTGCTTCGTGTAAATGTAGTTGAATCTTAGGAAGTTGTTTATGCACTTCTTCCAAAAGTTGAGACAAAATAAATGGTGCGATGGTGGGAATGATCCCTAAATGTAAATCACCAGTCAAAGGCTCACTCATTTCACGACTTAAACGCATTAAGTCTTGTGCATCGGCGAGTAGAACACGGGCTCGGGCAACAACTTGTTCACCTAAGGGAGTTAAACGTACGTTTTGGCGATCACGTTCTACGAGTACGCCACCCAATAAACGCTCTAACTCCATAATTCCACCCGATAATGTGGATTGAGTTACAAACGAACGGCGCGCTGCTTCAGTAAAGTGCAACGTCTCAGACAATGTCACTAAATATGACAACTGTCTTAGGGATGGTAATGCAGCCATAGTGTCCTAATGCTTATGATTTAAAATGATGTGCAAATAAGCCGCTAAGTTGAGGAACAAAATGCGGTGGGATATCATGCCCCATTCCTTCAATTAATTCAAATTTAGCGCCCGAAATTGCTTTCGCAACTGCCTTACCATGACTTGGAGGTAGTAAACGATCTTTAGAACCATGTAACACCAGCGTTGGCTTATTGATCTGTTTATCCAATTTAAGTAAGGAACCTGTACATAATATTGCTAAAAACTGTTGAAGTACACCCGCAGGATGATAACTACGGCGATATAATTTACGCGCGGTCTGAATTGCCTCAACTTGATTAATATAACCTGGGGACCCAATCATTTGAAAAACCTTGAGTGAATGATTCACAATCCCTTCTTCATCACGAGATTCAGGCTTGCCTATTAGACTAAAGAGTTGCTTCGGAAAAGGTGGGGGCAAGAGCGGTTGATTGTTGCTGGTAAACAAAAGTCCAACTTTCTCAATTTTTTCTGGATATTTTGCCGCTAAAATTTGAGAAATCATTCCACCCATTGAAGCACCGAGAATATGCGGTTTTTCAATTCCTAAACGATCAATCAATAAGGCAACATCATCTGCCATATCAAATAGATTATAGGGTGCGCCATCATTCGGTAAGCCTAATGCAAAACGCCCCATGAGTTTATACGAGTTTAAACGTGGACCTTTGTGGCGAATTTTTGACGATAAGCCAATATCACGATTGTCAAAACGAATGACATGAAAGCCTTGATCTATGAGGGACTTACAAAAAAAGTCGGGCCAAAATAACATTTGCGCTCCCAATCCCATAATCAAAAGAATCGAAGGGTGTTCTGGATTTCCTCCTGTTTCGACATGGAGTTGAATACCATTACCTAAATCGACTTTGGTTTCATTCATGAATGAAGCATACGGTGAAATTTGGAATTGAAGTGCGCTATTCATTGTTATTTTCCTAAGCAAGGATATTTTGATTAAAAAATATCCTTGCTATTAAACCCTTAAACTGATGCAGGAATCAAGTCTGGAACCAGTTTTGTTAAAGTAAGGCGTTGTTTACCTGCCGTTGCTCCTAGTAAGACGAAACCACGTAATGTTCCATCAGCATCAGTGGCTTTAGATAACATTCCATCGTCAAACTCTTCATTTTCCCACGTGACTTCAACACCAATTGGCGCAGGTAAGACCGTTAATGGTGCAGCTGGCGTTTTTACCGCAACAGGCATTGCTGGGTAATGAACTGTAGTCGTTTGACCACTTAATGTTTTGGCTAAAGCGCGAGCTTGTTGCATGATTGGCATTACATATGGCAACAGTGTTCCATTTACTTCCGCACAGTCACCAATTGCAAAAATATCCGCTTGATTGGTTTCAAGTAAAGTATTGGTAATCACGCCACGACTGGTGTTGATTTCTGCTGTCTTTGCTAACGCGATATTCGGTTGTAGACCAATCGCGGAAAGGACCACATCTGCGACCAATGACTGACCACTTGCCAATGAAACGATATAACCGCGTTCGGTTTTAGATACTTTTTCTACAGTTGTACCTAAAACAAAGTTGATGCCCGATTCTTCAAGATTTTCTTTAAATGCTTGTGCGACATGCTGTGGAAGCAGACGACCTAAGGGTTGTGGTGCCAAATCAATCACTGTGACTTGATGACCTGTATTTTGTAAATCATTGGCAAATTCGCAACCGATCAGACCCGCACCCAAGATCACGACACGTTTATTTCCACATTCACCTGTCGTGCAATGTTCCAATGTTTCTCGAAATGCACGATAGTCAATCAGCGAGTTCACGACATGGATGTCGTCACTGCCATCACCAGCAATGGCTAAGCGAATTGGGTTTGCACCAACAGCAAGGATGAGTTTCGAGTAGGCTTGAGTTGAAGTCTGACCATCTTTTTCAAGGGTTAACTCATGCTTTTCTGCATCAATGTTTTTTACCCAAGTTTCTTTTTCGATACGCATATTTAATTGCGTACTCATTTTTTCAGCATCGCCTAAACCTATTTGCTCAGGTGCTTTTTTACCAACTAAGGCATTCGACAATGTAGGTTTTGCATAATTGACCGCATCATCTGCGCAAATCATCACTAACGCTTGTTCAGTGTTTAACTTACGGAATTCTCTTGCCAGTGTATAACCTGCCATACCAGAACCGATGATGATGATTGGTTGCATATCTTTCTCCATACATGCCTAAAAGAGTGGGGGATTGAATAATTTTTATGACAAATATACGTAAAAAAGACCATGTAAACATGGTCTTTACGCGATATTTTAGATTTCTACCATTTCAAAGTCTGCTTTAGAAACACCGCAGTCTGGGCAAGTCCAGTCGTCTGGGATATCTTCCCATTTGGTACCTGCTGCGATGCCGTCTTGTGGCCAACCCTCTGCTTCGTCATAAATCCAACCACAAACGATGCATTGATATTTCTTCATCTGATTCTCCGATAACTGACAGGTAGATTGCTTTTCTGCCAGTAAAATTCCATCCGCTGCTTGACTCAAATAATATGCAAATAAAGTGTGTACATATTCCTCTAAATTTTTACGCAGTTCTGTGTCTAAAGTAAAGTAAATATCGGAGTTTATCTCACTCTTGTAAAAGCTGAATGGCAGGTCAGGACAAAAGCAATGTTTATTATGCCAACTGATTGGGTAAAGTTTTTAAAGAAACTGATTTTTAGTAAATGTCAATCTAACGTCCTAAATTGTTTAAATCATTGAATATAGACTAAGGTCTGAATGATAAATTACAAAAGTATTGTTAAAATAAAATAAGGTTAAACTATAGCCAATATTTTATATAAAAATGGCTTTAATAAAATCAATAACTTAAGTTGGTGTGGGATTTTTCTGGGTTTGGTGTCGCTGTCAATTTTGCTTAAAAAGCGTTAAAATTCACGCATTAATTTTCTTTTAAATATCTCCCTAATGATGAACATGTCTACTGCTTTGTGGTCAAGTATTCGTACTGTCCAAGATTTTCCAAAACCAGGTATTTGTTTTTATGATTTAACCCCATTGTTTATGAACAATCTGGGTGAATTGGCTGATGCATTGATTACAAGTATTCCTGTTGAACAATTGGCAGAGGTGGAGAGTTTCGTTGCGGTAGAAGCACGTGGTTTTGTTTTAGCGAGCTTATTGGCACAACGTACAGGCAAGGGGTTATTGCTGGTGCGTAAAGCAGGAAAATTGCCACCACCGGTTGTTGGCGTGGGCTATAGTCTGGAATATGGTTTAGATCGTTTGGAAATGTCCGCTAACATTGCACCACAAAAAGTGATTATTGTGGATGATGTATTGGCAACAGGTGGAACACTCAAAGCAGTCAACCAATTGATGCACAAATGTCATCATACAGTATTGGGTGCGAGTATTTTTCTTGATTTGCCTGACTTACATCAAGACTTGGGTTTAAAGATTTGGTCTGTCTTAGATGAACGCTCAAAACCCGTAGAAAAAGCAGTCGCTTAATCTGTTTAAAAGCCTTGTTTTAACAAGGCTTTTTTATATATGCATCGACAAGTTTAGTCTGTTCATAGAAATCAATAAATAAAAGTCTGTTCCATATAGCGAATTAAGCGATTTAGATTTTCGGGTTGAGCCAATCGATGATGTCCCCCTTCAACAGTTTCAATCTGCATATATGGGTCTAATTGTTCAAAAACTTTGTACATATCCAAGACTTCATCACCCAATTCAATATATGCAATTTGAGGAATATCATGCTCAAGATCAGCTTCAATGATCTCAGGATAATCGTCACGAAAGTCAGGTTTTAAACTTGGATTGGCAATCACAGTCGGGATACGATGTTTCTGAGACATTTTTAATGACCAATAGCCACCTAAACTATGTCCTACCAATAAATCTGGCTTAATTTTTTCAATGATATCGTGATAAAAACGTTCAACAGTTTGATAGTTTAAATTGCGATAATCCACATTAATGCAATATTTTTTAATTGCATTGATGGCATGGAACTTGGTTGATTCTTTAGATGAATCCAAGCCATGTAAAAATAAAATTTTAGTATTGCTCATTGTTATCACTTGCATATTGTCTTTATATCTATAGACAGAAACAATAATTCATGGATTTAAAAACTTTCCATTTCAACTATTTTTGGTATGAAGCTAGTGTACTGAGCAAGATATTTTTTATAACTTAGCTTTTGGTCTAAGAACTTTTATTTTTTCCATCAAATAAATTAGATTATTTTGTAATGTATTGAAAAATAAATATTAAAATTATTTCTATTTAAATGCCTTGTTAACAAAAATTAATCATTTCTATCCGTGATTATACTAAGCTATATGCAACACAATTAAAAAGAGATTGGGATGATCACATTAAAATACGATATCAAAATCCATGCAACCGCACAGAAAGTATGGAATATTCTTTGGGATACGCACACTTATTCTCAATGGACACAATCCTTTTGTGAAACGTCACAAATGCAATCGGATTGGAAAATTGGTGGTGAGACATTATTTCAAGATGCCAATGGTGATGGAATGGTTGCTACCATTGTCGAGTTAGAGCAATTTAAAAAAGTGGTTTTCAAACATTTAGGCATATTAAGAAATGGTATAGCGGATACCACAAGTGCCGAAACCCAAGAATGGAATGGCACATTTGAGCAATACCATCTAGATGAACAAGACGGTATAACCACTTTACACGCTGAGGTTGAAACTGCTGAAGAATATCAAGAAATGATGGATCGTGGGTTTCAACAAGGCTTTGCTGTTGTCAAATCATTGGCAGAACAACCTTAGTTAAATCAGACCTTTTTATTCATTTAGTAGGTTTAAGATGAATTGATGTTGTTTCGTTTTTGGGTGCATGACATTGAATAATGATCGGTTGTTCGATAGAAAAGGATGTTAATACACCTGAAATATTGCGTGGGTAAAAGCGAATTTTTTTAAGTAAGGGCTCTAATATCATTTTAATGTCATGATTTATTTTAGGGACATATTCCATTTTTCGAATTTGTCCTTCTGTGCCAACGAGAAATTTGACATTCAATGCGATATTTCCCTGTGAATCAAATTGTATTTTAGGGTTCGAGTTTGCATCTACAGGTTGGCAAAACGGTTCTAACACACTTTGTAATTGGGAAAAATGAGGCTTGATTGCATAGCTAATGGTCTTAGGAAATTTGATAAATAAGCTGTATTTTCCATAATAATATGTTGTTCTTGCAATATTTTCTTCATCAAGATTGAGGGGTTTATTTTTAAAATCATTACTGACCTGAGGAAGTTGTGCCAATGTTATTGTGTTGGCGATTTCTAAAGCTCTTTTGTTGAGTGTTTTTTGTGTGGGGTGTGGATTCATCAATTTAATTTGAATCTTTTGAGTCTGCTGATTTGGGCTGATTTCCAATTGCCAAATATAATCTTGATTTGCAATATTTGTCGTTTCAATTTTTATTGGGAGATCTTTGTGAGTATTACTCATGACAATGATTTGCTCTGCGGTAATTTCGCCTGAAAACAACAAAACATTGAAAAGAATGATACTTTGGGCGAATCCTTGCCAGTATTTATTCATGATTTTTAATTTTTACAGGGTTCATTGAGTTATATTCATACGCATTATGTTGTAAATCTGCTATGCTATGCAACTTCCGTTTTTTAATATAATCGAGGCAGAGATGACGCAACAAAACGCTCAATCGACTTCTGAACAACCCATTTCCGAAAACGATTTAATCGCACAGCGTCATGCCAAGTTAAAGCAAATTCAAGATCATGCCAAGGAAACTGGTGTTAGCCCGTGGCCAAATACTTTTAAGCGTGAGCATTACGCACAGGATTTACAAGATCAATTTGCAGATCAAACGAAAGAACAAATTGAAGCTGGTGAACAAGTCCACGTTTCTGTCGCAGGTCGTGTGATGTTGAACCGTGGATCATTTATTGTGATCCAAGACATGACAGGTCGTATTCAGCTCTATGTTCCTCGTAAAGAACTTGCTCCTGAAGTATTGGAAACTGTAAAAAGTTTAGATCTAGGCGATATTATTGCTGTTCAAGGCTATATTGGTCGTTCTGGTAAGGGCGATTTATATGTGCATATCGAACATTTTGAATTATTGACCAAATCTTTGCGTCCACTTCCTGATAAGTTTCATGGTTTAACTGATACTGAAGTGAAGTATCGTAAACGTTATTTAGATTTAATTGTGAATGAAGAAACACGTAAAACTTTTGAAATTCGTGCAAAAGTAGTCTCTGGTATTCGTAATTACTTAACCAATGAACGTTTTATGGAAGTTGAAACTCCGATGATGCATGTGATTCCAGGGGGTGCGTCAGCGCGTCCATTTGAAACACATCATAATGCATTGGACATGCCATTATTCTTGCGTATCGCACCTGAACTATATTTAAAACGTTTGGTTGTTGGTGGTTTTGAACGTGTATTTGAGATTAACCGTAACTTCCGTAATGAAGGGGTATCAACACGTCATAACCCAGAATTCACCATGATTGAGTTCTACCAAGCTTATGCTGACTACAAAGATCTTATGGCTTTGACTGAAGGTATGTTGGAAAAACTGGCGATTGATATTCTAGGGTCAACGGATGTGCCTTATGGGGATGAAGTATATAGCTTCAAAGGTCCATTTAAGAAAATCTCAATGTTCGATGCAATTTTAGAGCATAACCCAAGTTTGACTGCAGAAAATGTATCTGATCGTGAGTTCTTGGCGACATTTGTACGCGAAGAGCTTAAAGAGCAAGTAAAGCCTGGATTTGGTTTGGGTCGACTACAAACGATCGTATTTGAAGAAACTGTTGAAACTCAATTACGTCAGCCGACATTCATTACTGAATATCCTGCTGAAACTTCACCTTTGGCACGTCGTAATGATGACAATCCACATATTACGGATCGTTTCGAGTTCTTTATTGGTGGTCGTGAGCTTGCAAATGGTTTCTCAGAGTTAAACGATCCAATTGACCAAGCTGAGCGTTTCCAAGCACAAGTTGCTGAAAAAGATGCGGGTGATGATGAAGCAATGCACTTCGATGCGGACTTTATTGAAGCATTAGAATACGGCTTACCTCCAACAGCAGGTGAAGGCATCGGTATTGACCGTTTGGTGATGTTGTTTGCTAATGCACCAAGTATTCGTGATGTGATTTTATTCCCACATATGCGCCATAAAAATTAATTGATGCGATTAAAAAAGCCACTGAATTCAGTGGCTTTTTTAATTTTTAAATAGATTTAAGTAGATTAGAAATGGAATACACCTAAACCATTTTTGATTTCATCTAAGGTATCTTGGGTAATAACACGGCATTTTTCAGTGCCTGTTTTTAAGATGTCCATGATGTAATCTGGGTCTTTTGCAAGTTCCATACGACGTTCACGAATTGGTGTGATCAACTCTTTTAAAACACCTTCAAGGCGCTTTTTCACTGTGCCATCGCCTAAACCACCGCGACGATAATGTGCTTTCAGTTCTTCAACTTCTTCTTTATTTGGATCGAAAGCATCTAAGTAGGTAAATACAATATTACCTTCTACTTGACCTGGATCTTCGATACGCAAGTGATTTGGATCGGTATACATTGCATTGACTGCTTTTTTGATATCTTTATCTGTCGCATCTAAGACAATGGTATTGCCCAAAGATTTTGACATTTTAGCTTTACCATCAAAACCAGGTAAACGACTCATATTGGATAAAAGTGCTTTACACTCAGGTAAAACCTCTTGACCAATTTGACGATTTAAACGACGAACAATTTCGTTGGTTTGTTCGATCATTGGAATCTGGTCTTCACCTACAGGAACGACTGTTGCTTTAAATGCAGTAATGTCAGCAGCTTGAGCAACGGGGTAGCACAAGAAACCTGCTGGAATATCTCGTTCGAAGCCACGCAATTGAATTTCAGCTTTAATTGTTGGATTACGCTCTAAACGTGACACAGTGACAAAGTTTAAATATAACATGGTCAGTTCATTTAATGCAGGCAAGCATGATTGAACACAGATCGTGGTTTTGGTTGGGTCAATACCAACAGCTAAATAGTCTGTAGCGACTTCAATAATATTGCGGCGAACTTTTTCAAAGTTATCAGCATTATCCGTTAAAGCCTGAGCATCAGCGAGAAGTAGATGCTGATGATGAGAATCCTGTAAGCCTACTCGTGAGCGCAAAGAACCTACAAAATGTCCCAAATGTAGTTGTCCAGTAGGACGGTCGCCTGTCAAAATCACAGGACGATTATCTTGATTCGTCATTATCGCTTCCAAAGTCTTTATAGAGACAGTCGTGTTTTGTGAATGGGCACTATTGTACGAGATAATTTATTTTAATGTCAGCGAAAAATAGCCCAGAACCAATTTTTATGGATAAATGTGAAAATCTACAAAATTTTATATAGAAAAATGAAATTTCACTTTAAAATAGTGTGATAACTAAAATTTTGGATAAAAAATGGCAAGTAGTTTATTAATATTATTAGATGATATTGCAGCAGTGCTTGATGATGTTGCGGTCATGAGTAAAATGGCAGCAAAAAAAACAGCAGGCGTTTTAGGTGATGACTTAGCACTCAATGCACAACAAGTCAGTGGTGTTCGAGCTGAACGTGAACTTCCCGTCGTTTGGGGTGTTGCGAAAGGTTCATTTATCAATAAACTCATTTTAGTACCATTAGCTCTATTGATTAGTGTGGTTGCCCCTTGGCTGATTAATCCTTTATTAATGATTGGTGGTTTGTTTCTATGTTATGAAGGTGTAGAAAAAGTACTGCACAGTTTGAAGCATAAAAAAGCCACAACTGAAGAGGGTGCTCAACAAGAGCTTGAGCAGATTGAAACTGATTTAGCAACTTTTGAAAAAGAGAAAATTAAAGGTGCGATACGCACTGACTTTATTCTTTCTGCTGAAATTGTGGTGATTTCTTTAGGTACGGTTGCAACCGCTGCTTTTGGTACAAAAGTCATGGTGCTGTCCGTGATTGCCGTGATTATGACTGTAGGGGTCTATGGCTTTGTTGCGATGATTGTCAAAATTGATGATTTAGGTTTGTACTTGACGCAACAAGCATCGAATGTAAAACAAAGTATTGGTCGCGGCTTATTGGCATTTGCACCGAAACTCATGAAAACATTAACTATTGTTGGAACAGTTGCGATGTTCCTTGTGGGAGGAGGGATTATCAGTCATGCGGTATCTACTTTGCACCACTTGACTGAAGAAGCTGTCGATCATATTGAACACATTCCAACAGTGGGAAATATCATTGGTGCACTCACACCAACACTGATCAATCTGGTCATTGGTATTGTTGCTGGTTTGGCTGTGGTATTGGTGGTTGGACTGATTCAAAAATTACGTGGTCAATCTAAAACTGCTTCATAAAACAATCTTTGTAAAACTGATTCCAATTTAAAAATAAAAGGACAAATCTATGCGTTGGAAAGGACGTAGAGAAAGCGATAATGTCGAAGATCGACGTGGTGGTGGCGGTGTAAAAGCGGGTGGTATTAGCATTTTAGGATTGGTTGTTGCTTTTATTGCTTGGAAATTTTTTGGTGTTGACCCGCAGCAGGCATATCAAGCAACCAAGCAAGTCACCTCAGGTAATGTGAGCCAGAACACTGCACCTGCCAATGCGACGCCTGAACAGCAAGAAACAGCTTCTTTTGTTAAAACAGTCTTAGCAGATACGGAAGATACTTGGAAACAAGTGTTTATTCAACAAGGTGCCCAATATACACCACCAAAACTGGTGATGTTCAGTGGCGCTGTGCAATCAGGTTGTGGAACAGCTGAGTCTGCGATGGGACCGTTTTATTGTCCAGCAGACCAAAAAGTTTATATTGATACTCAATTCTTCAAAGATATGCGCCAACAAATGGGTATTTTAGGTGAAAAAAACCAATCTGAGTTATCTGCACAAGATGAAGCAGGTGATTTCGCACAAGCTTATGTAATTGCACATGAAGTTGGTCATCATATTCAAAATTTATTGGGTATTTCTTCGCAAGTTCAACAGGCTCGTCAACGTGCCAATCAAGCTCAGGGTAACCAACTCTCAGTGCGTTTGGAATTACAGGCAGATTGTTTAGCAGGTGTTTGGGCGAATCGTACACAACAGCGTACACAATTTCTTGAGCAAGGCGATATCGAAGAGGCAATGGATGCCGCAGAGAAAATTGGTGATGACTATTTGCAGAAAAAGGCACGTGGTTATGCTGTTCCAGATAGCTTTACCCATGGTACCAGTCAACAACGTATGCAGTGGTTCAATACAGGGATGAAATCAGGCGATATTAATAGTTGTGATACGTTTAAATAAGTTGTTTAAGTTCAATGGTTTAAAAAAGAGCACAAGATATGCTCTTTTTTTCTAAATAGATTTTCCAAGCCAATTTTTTATGTTAAAAAATATAACGAAAAAAGTCAGACTGTACTTTTTTTTGTAAAATTATATTGATTGTTAAATGGTCTTTTATTCTATATTTAATAAAGAAATGATTGAGTGTTTGATGTGCATTTAAATTAAAAATCGAAAATAGGGTTCGAATGGGTAATTATTTCTTTCTCCAAGTTTTTACAGTAGTTTTTGCGCTTTCTATTGCGACGACCATATTTAATAAACGTATACTCGGTTTTCCTCAAGCGATTGGTGTACCTATCGTTTCTGCAATTTTTGTCTTTATCTTGCAATGGGGTGCCAGTTTACTGAATGGTAACCAATTTATCTCGATTAATATTCATAATATTGAAGAGGCAGTGCGCCATGTCGATTTTTATGATTTTTTAGTCAATGGTGTGATTTGTTTCATTCTGACATCATCCGCATTGAAATTTAAAGTTTCTGATTTAAAAGTCTATTGGAAGCCGATCAGTATCTTAGCCACAATTGCACTATTGTTGTGTGCAGTATTTTTTGCAGGATTGGTGTTTGGCTTCCAGTTCTTGATTGGAAATCCTGTGCCTATTTTAGTGTTGTTATTACTTGGTTCAGCACTTGGAGCAACGGATCCAATTGGGATTAAAGGCGTACTGAGTTCAGTACGTGCACCACATCATTTGATGGTCAAATTAGAAGGTGAATCCTTATTTAATGACGCAATGTGTATTGCCGTCTTTATGACCTTATTGAATGTCCTTGAAGGTGAACATTTCAGTCTGATTGCAACCCTACAAACCCTATTATATGAAATTGTAGTGGCTGTGATCATTGGTTGGGCATTCGGTTTAGGGATTTTACGTTTATTACGTGGTAAACATGAGATGGAATCTCTCATCTTAACTACGGCATTGTTGGCGTGTGGTTCGTATCTTGTGGCATTGTTTGCGCACGCATCTGCACCAATTGCTTGTGTCATCGGTGGTTTGATCGTCGGGAATAAATGGAAAGAAATTCTACAAGACCGTGAAATTCGTGAGGTCAATCACTTCTGGCATACGGTTGAAGGGATTATTAATTCATTCTTATTCACTTTGATTGGTCTGGAAATCTTTATTTTGGATCTTAGTACCAGTCTTATTCTGGGTGGTATTTTTGCATTCTTTGCCCTGCATTTATCACGTTTCGCGGCAAATTTCCTTGCTTTTGCATTCTTCCCATCATTTCGAAAAAAGAGCTATAACGGTAGTCTTGCCATTTTGTCATGGGGAGGGGTTCGAGGAGGTATTTCACTTGCATTGATTCTTGCTGTGGCAAACGTACCAGAGTTACGTGATTACAGCAGTATTTTGATTGGTTATACTTTTATCAGTGTATTGCTTTCAGGTGTAGTCTGTGGTCTAGGCTTACCTGCGGTAATGAATGCTTTTTATTACAATCCCAACGAAGAAACTCAAGGTTTCAAAGGTTGGTATCAACGCATGTGCAATAAAATGAATCGCAAAGGATTTAAATATATTGTGGGTGAGGATGCTGAAGGTCACGAAACAATTACGATTTATAATCCGGAAGCATTGGTTGACAAGAAATCTGATGATGGTGTTGCAACCGTGCATCATCCAGAAAAAGCACAGGAAGTGAAGCGCTTGGAAAATCCGGCAAATTTCTGATTCAAAAAGTCACATTCAAATGTTGAACTTTAATGTCATACCAGCTTAAAAAATACCCTTCAACATGAAGGGTATTTTTTAAGGTCTCATAGATTAGCGAATCATTATTTCGCATTTTTTGCCAAGAAATCCAAATACGGCTTAATCAACAATTGCTCTTGTTCAAGAAGTGGTAAATGTCCTACACCTTTTAAGATTACAGGTTCTTGAGCATTTTTTAATAAACCCTTCAATTCAGCAGCAGCTTCAACATTGATAATTTGATCCTTATCACCCCATGCAATTAATACAGGCTGATCAATAGAGCGTGCTGCAATCGCAAATGAGTCAGGGGTAAACAATTTAGACATTACAATCAATTGTTCAACCAATTTTGTTGTGTTCGCAGATTGACTGATCATCAGTTTTTCTTGAGAGTCTTTTAATTCTTTTGGAATAAATGGTGGAAGGCTAGTCGCTATCTTCATTAAGCGATCAAAGTCGCCAGGTTTACTGACTATCATATTGCGTAAAGTGGTTGGATCTTTAAGATATGGCGTATTGGCAGATTTAAATACGCCTGCACTGTCGATTAAGAACAGTGACTTGGTATCGACAGGATACTGAGCAGCATATAGTAACGAAATCGAACCGCCCATTGAATGTCCAGCAATATTCAGACCATTCTCAACTTTGATTGCTTCTGCAAAACGACGTAACTTTTCAGTCAAATTCGGGAGTGAGTAATCAAAATCATTTGGAACTTTACTGTCACCTTGACCCGGTAAATCAGGAATAATGACATGATAATATGGCGTTAAATAACGTGCCACACGGTTCCAGTTGTCTCGGCTACCTGCAAGCCCATGTACAAGCATAAGCGTCGGTTTTCCTGCGGGTCCACCTTCACTGTATGCCCAGTCAATATCACCAACTTTGACACGTTTGGTTTCCATTCCAGCCCAAGCGCGTTCTTGTTGAAGAACACTTTGAATATCAATACTTGGAGCAGCATAGGTATTGGACAAACCGAGTGATGTCACAGTGCCCATGACCAATGCGGTAGATAAAAGCAGTTTATTGAAGATTCCTTTCATTTTTGCATACTCTTGTTGTTGTATTTGAGGTAGGGTTTAAGATTAGAATATGTACTATTAAATTACATTTGCCTAAAATGTCGGAAGCTTATTTTCTAAGTCAATTTTGTTGAGTTATTTTCAACATTTTTTAATTATTTAAATGTAAAGGTCTAATGCAGAATCATGAACTGGCGCAGATGATTTTAAATGTCATCGTGCAGATTCCAAAAGGCAAAGTGGCAAGTTATGGTCAAGTCGCAAAGTTTGCTGGCTTACCAAAACATGCACGGCTTGTCGGGCGTGTACTGGGACAACTTCCAGAAGATCATGATATTCCGTGGTATCGGGTCGTCAACTCACAAGGTCGTATCAGTCTGAATAAATTGGATGAACATGGCATGTGTATACAGACGGCAAAATTACGCGAGGAAGATGTGGTCGTTGTTGATGGCAAAATTAATTTAAAAAAATACCAATGGGCACCTTAAAATTAAAAAACCTCACGATAATTCTAGCGTGAGGTTTTTAGACATTGAGTTAATTTATTTAATGACTAAAACAGGAATTTGTAATTCAGTTAACAAATTTTGTGCAACACTTCCCATGATAATTTTTTTCAATCCTGTACGCCCATGTGAGCTAAGGATGACTAAATCAGTTTTTAAATCTTGCACGGCTTGATTTAATGTATGCGCAATATTTTCACCTTCAAGTAAGCGAGTTTCTACTTGGACGCCTTCTGCAGCGAATTGTGCTTTGGCTTCGTTGATATTGGCTTGAATAAATTCACGGGCACGTTCAATGAGCATATTACTTTGACCGTTTGCCAAATATTCTGATGCAATATATGGGTCCAATGTCATGACTTGTACAACTGTAATTTTACTCTTAAATGCTTTTGCAAATTCCACAGCATGTTTAACAACAGATAAAGATGTTTCTGAGCCATCTACAGGCACGAGAATGTTTTGATAAGCCATGACTATTTTCCTTATTTTAACAAAAAGCTGAATTGAATATTTATACGCATCACCAGTCTACAACATGATCATAACGCGAATATGAAATGAATAAAACCCAGTAAAAGCATAGGGATAATTAATATAAATATCATAAATTTAAATCAATGCATTAGCATAAACGCCCATTAGTTATGCGAGGGCTCCTGGTGATACTTTGCTGAGACAGGAATCCGCCAAAAATGAATTTAATCCACGCTATAATTAATATGTATTTTATTGTTTTTAAATATTAAATTACTTTGAGTTATAAAACATATACAGAATAAAGTACGGATAAAAAATCAATTGAGACAATTGGTAAATTGTAAATCAAAAACATGCTTTAGAATGAACTTGAAACAAACTCAAAGGGAATAAGACTGCTCCACATCATTTATACAAAAACATTGAGGAAATGATCATGGAATATCAAACAGTTATTATAGAAAAGAAAAATGGGGTAGGTTATTTAAAGCTTAACCGTCCAGAACAATTGAATAGCTTAACGCCTGAGATGAGTCTAGAAATTATAGCGATACTCAGGCAATGGAAAGAGGATGTTGAAGTTCGTGTGATTGTCATTGCAGCAGTTGGCAAAGCATTTTGTGCAGGGCAAGCAATAAGTCCAGAAGTTCTCAATAGTGGAGTCATTGATTTAGGTGAGGTGTTGGAAAAATACTTTAATCCACTCTTAGACATCATCAATGATATGCCCAAAGTCATCATCTGTGCGGTGAATGGGATCGCTGTTGGGGCGGGGGCGAGTTTGCCATTGTTATGTGATATTACACTTGCAGCAAAATCAGCAAGTTTCTCGCAAATCTTTAGTAAAATTGGTCTTATTCCTGATTGCGGTGCAACATGGTTACTTCCACGCTTGATTGGCTTTGCTAAAGCCAAAGCATTGATGTTGACAGCAGAAAAGATCAGTGCAGAAGAAGCTGAACGAATCGGAATGATTTATAAAGTCGTGGCAGATGATCAGTTGGCTTTAGAAGTTGTACGTTTAGCTGAGTATTTTGCTACGCAAGCCAGTTTGAGTTTTGCATTGATCAAACAAGCGATGCGGGTCACCATGCACAATGATTTTTATACTCAAATTAAAGTTGAACAGGATTTACAAAGAAGGACGGGGCAGTCGGAAGATTTTTTAGAAGGAGTCCGTGCTTTTTTAATGAAAGACCAAGCCCATTTTAAAGGACGATAAATCATAATGCCTATCTTTAAAAGCCAATCTAACAACATTGTTCAATGGATAATATTGACATGGGTGTTCTTGCTCTCTCATGCTGCTGTTGCCGATCAAATTAAAGCCATTCCTTGGATAAAGCTAAAAACAGAAAGCTCACAAGCCAAGCAAATTTGTCAGGCATTAAAAGTCAATTGTGGAAAGGATGTAGAAGTTTGGAAAAAGCAATCAGGGGCTGACACTCATTTATATTTAACTGACGATACACCGCAATTAATCGAATTTATAAAAGAAAACAATCAGTATGTTGTACTGAATTCTTGGAGTTTTCAGCAGTATCAGCATCATGGTCGTAACAGTGATTTTGATAACGAATTAAACAATGATGGATTGAGTATTTATCCTGCATTTTATCCTTTAAATCGTCAAAAGCTTGCTATTGCTGTAGTTAAGCGCTGGAGTACGACTTACTCTGGAGGTGGACGAGCAGAAGAGATCGCTGATTTTGTCATGTTAGAACCGAATCATGCCTATAAGCTGGCGTTGGCTGATGTTGCTTTTCATTCATATGAGATGATTCGAGCCTGTTTTTCTCAAGAGGAATATCAATCTTCTCCACACTGTCATGATGAAAGTGGTTCTAATTTATCCATTCAATTTAAAGATATTGGCAAAGAATATTATCAATGGCGGTTAAATTTTAACGATTTTAATTGGGAAGCGTTCAAACCTGAATCATCAAAAGTTGTAGAAAAGTCGTATAACATTGTGGTGCCTTTTCAGCAAAAATAGTGACCTGATATTTTGAGTAAATAATCAATAAAATTACACAATACATAATTTAATTATGTATTGCATAAATTATAAATTTCTTATAGGATGAATTTAGAGTAAAAGTTCACTGTCACCAAACTGATATTTTTGGCATTAGACAGGCTGAATGATGGAATGAAAAGGACCAGCTTTCATGGTGCTTTGATCAATGAATCAAAGTAACGATAAGCTGTTCTCAGCATTAAAAAACGGATGAATTTATCTAAATAAGGGAAACTAGATGGATATTTTAGATAACCCATTAGAATTATGTGGTTTTGCTTTTATTGAATTTGTATCGACGGAAAATGGATTAGATCAAATTTTTGAAACCATTGGTTTTAGCAAAGTTGCAAAACATAAATCTAAAAAAGTGTATTTGTGGCGTCAAGGTAATATCAATATTATTTTGAATTATCAACCAGAGTCTTATGCTTCATTCTTTTTCAAAGAGCATGGACCTTCTGCTTGTGCAATGGGATTTAGAACCCGTGATGCAGCTAAAGCTTTTAAAAATGCTATAGCACTAGGCGCTGAACCTATGTATTCACAAGCAGGACCGATGGAATTGAATATTCCAGCGATTAAGGGAATTGGAGGAATGCCAATTTTCCTTGTAGATCGTGATATTTACGAAAATGATTTTGTTTTCTTTGATGATGTAGAAAAAAATCCGCGTGGCGCAGGGCTTAATGAAATTGATCATTTAACCCATAATGTGTATAAAGGTCGCATGGAATATTGGGCGAATTTCTATGAAAAAATCTTTAATTTTCAGGAAATTCGTTACTTTGACATTAAAGGTGAATATACCGGTTTGACCTCTAAAGCATTGACTGCGCCAGATGGTATGATCCGTATTCCATTGAATGAAGACTCAGATAAAGGGAATGGTCAAATTGCAGAATTTCTGGCTGATTTCAATGGTGAAGGTATTCAGCATATTGCCTTTATCACAGACGATTTAATATCAACTTGGGATAAGTTGAAAGGTTTAGGTTTGAAGTTTATGACCGCGCCACCAGAAACTTATTATGAAATGTTAAAAGATCGTTTACCTGGTCACGGTGAGCCAACTGAAGAGTTACAAAAACGTGGTATTTTGTTAGATGGAAATACCAAAGAAGGCGAGAAAAAGCTGTTATTACAGATTTTCTCTGAAAACATGCTTGGACCAGTTTTCTTTGAGTTTATTCAACGTAAAGATGATGATGGCTTCGGTGAAGGAAACTTTAAAGCATTGTTTGAATCTATTGAACGTGATCAAATCCGTCGTGGTGTATTAGAAGCCAAATAAAGTGATTGGTATCAGCAGAAAAAGCCAAGAAAGTGTTTTCTTGGCTTTTTTATTTGGGAGATAAAGCTATAACTTAACGCGTTTGAATGTATTGATTAATTGCAGCCACTTCATGTCTAAATAGTTCAAGTTTTTCACTGCCTGTATGCACAGGTAGAAATACTTCACTATCCAGAGCCACAATGCAGAATTCCATAGCTTGATGTGCATTAAAAATAGGTAAACCAATAGCATTGATGCCTGTAAGAAGATCACCTTGAGCAATTGCCATACCTTGTTCTAAAGTGGTTTCTTTAAGTTGAATAAATTCATCCCAATGACTCGGTTTAATCTGATAATGATTGATTGCGGCTTTTTCCCATTCCGCAAATATCAATGGTTTAATGATTGGCTCAGGTAAATATGCTGCAAAAACTCGCCCAGCAGCTGAGTTGACCAATGGCATAATTGAACCGACTTTGGTGACTATTGAAATTGGGTGATTAGATTCAATCGATTGTACAACTAAAGGACCTTTAGGTGACCATTTACTGATTTGAATACCACAGCCAATTTTATTTTGTAATTCATAAATTCGATGCTGTACCAACTGTAGGGCATCGGTATGTTGAATGCAGTTTAAACCTAAACGCCAAGCCTGATCACCCAGTGCATATTGACCATCTTCCAGTTGCTTTGCATAGTTCATGCGTATGAGGCTGACTAAATAACGATGTACTTTAGCAGGATGCATATCCAGCTTGCTTGATAGTTCTTTTAATATAATCGGTTTGTTATGTTCCAAAAGGGCATTGAGAACGGCTAAGCCCACTTCAAGTGATTGAACGCCACCAGATAACTTTTCTTCAATCATTCAACAACCCTTGATCGCATTTAATCTTGCAGCTTTGATTTGCTGTCGATATTTGATTTTACATTCAGCACATAATGCCTGAGCATGCTACAAAATAGAAATCATCTTTTTAAATGAGATAAATAGATGAATAGCATAAGCATACTATGCATTGAGCATTTTAGTGTGACTTTACCACGTATTGTATATCAACATGCTCAAGTTAAAATAACAGACCTTGCTGAAATTTAGGCAATAAAAATCGGGATCGAAGCCATTGATCTTCCATCCCGATCAGATTGTGCTTTATGCAGCTTGAATATTTTTAATCCTGACTGCTGTCACCGCTTGAATGTCATCAAAACTGACATTATCTGCTAACTCAACCAGTTCTAAACCATTTTGAGTTACATCGAGTACACCTAAGTCGCTGATAATACGATGAACCACTCTGCGACCAGTCAATGGTAGGGTGCATTGAGGTAAAATTTTAGCTTGACCCTCTTTGGTCGTATGCTCCATTAAAATCACGACTTTTCGAACACCTGCAACAAGATCCATTGCACCGCCCATGCCTTTGACTTTTTTACCCGGAATCATCCAATTGGCGAGATCGCCATGTTCAGAAACTTCCATCGCACCTAAAATAGCAAGGTTAACCCGACCACCGCGAATCATGGCAAATGATTCTGAACTTGAAAAAAATGCACCACCTTTTTTAACAGTGACAGTTTGTTTACCAGCATTGATCAAGTCCGCATCTACATTGTCTTCAGTTGGAAATTCATCAATGCCCAATAAACCATTTTCGGATTGTAACCATACATCCATTCCTGATGGGATGTAATTGGCAACCAAAGTCGGTAAGCCAATGCCGAGATTGACATAGAAACCGTCTTGCAACTCTTTGGCAGCACGTTGAGCCATTTGTTGTTTTGTCCAAGCCATTCTGTCACTCCTTATACTGCAACTTTTAATGTACGTTGTTCGATACGCTTTTCAGGCTGAGCATTGAGTACAATGGCATTGACATAGATTCCTGCTAAATGAATGTCATCAGGATCAATTTCACCAAGCTCAACAATATGCTCAACTTCAACAATCGTATAACGACCTGCCATTGCACACTCAGGATTGAAATTACGTGCAGTTTTTCGGAATACCAGATTACCAGCTTTGTCCGCTTTATAAGCTTTGATTAATGCAATATCTGCACAAAGTGAAGTCTCTAGGAGAAAAGACTGACCATTAAACTCACGAAGCTCTTTACCTTCAGCAATACTGGTACCAACACCAGTTGCAGTATAGAACGCTGGGATTCCAGCTCCGCCTGCACGAAGTTTTTCTGCCAATGTGCCTTGAGGTGTCAATTCAACTTCAAGTTCACCATTTAAAAACTGTCGTTCAAATACTTTATTTTCCCCAACGTAGGATGAAATCATTTTTTTGATTTGTTTAGACTGCAATAACAGCCCTAAACCATAATCATCCACGCCTGCATTATTACTGATGCAGGTTAGTTGCTTTACTCCACTTTGTTTAAGTGCTTTGATCAAAGCTTCAGGAATACCACAAAGTCCGAATCCGCCCACAGCAATGGTTTGTCCATCTTGCACGATACCTTGCAGGGCTGCTTCGGCACTCGTTGATACTTTATTGACCATAATGATTACCCTAACTCAGCTTCATGTAAGAAATGCGTATGTTGAGGTGCGCGTTTGGTTCTGCTCCATTCATCCAGCATATCGACCTTCATTTCTTCAGTAATTTTTGAAATTTTCGCATCGGCATGAACATCGTTATATGTTAGTTCTAAACGATGTCCATTCGGATCAAAGAAGTAAATCGAGTGGAATATCCCATGATTGGTAATACCGAGCACTTTGACACCATTGGCTTCAAGATGCGATTTTGCAGAAAGAAGTGCATCTAAGTCTTCAACTTCAAATGCGATGTGTTGAACCCATTGAGGCGTATTTTCATCACGTCCCATTTCTGGTTGAGTCGGTAATTCAAAAAATGCCAACACATTGCCTTGACCTGCATCAAGAAATAAATGCATATAGGGATCAAATGCTTTAGTTGATGGAACATGGTCTTCTGCAAAAGCCAGAATAAACTCCATGTTGAGCATTTTTTTATACCATTCCACCGTTTCTTTGGCATCTTTACAACGATAAGCCACGTGATGAATTTTTTTAATTGCAAAGCTCATGATAAAACTCCTTTTTTGTTTATTCCCAATCTGGTTGTTGTTCTGGGGTCGCCTTTAAGAATGCAGGCAGGCTTAGGCAGTGTTGATCAATGGATTGAATCTTTGGAAAGTCGCTTAGATCAACATTGAAACGTTTGGCGTTATACACTTGAGGAATCAAACAACAATCTGCAAATGTGGCTTGAGTGCCGAAGCAGAATTGACCATTTGAGTCTTTTAATTGCATCTCTAAGCTTTTAAAACCTTCAATAATCCAGTGTTGGTACCATTGATTTTTCTGTTCATCATTTACAGCGAGTTCATGTTTTAAATATTTCAGCACTCTGAGATTATCTAAGGGATGAATATCACAGGCGATGGTTTGTGAAAAAGCACGGACTTTGGCGCGCTCAACAAGATCTGTAGGTAATAAAGGAAGTGATGGGTAACGTTCTTCCAAATATTCCAAAATATTGAGTGACTGTATAAAAGACTGATCTTGATCAATCAAACTTGGTACAAGCTGGCTTGGATTGAGTGCGATGTAGCTTTCTTGTTGTTGCTCATTTTTGAGCAAATGGACAGGCTGTATGACATAATCCAATTGCTTCAGGTTTAAAGCGATCCGAACTCGATAAGCCGCAGAGCTACGAAAATAACTATACAGTTTCATCACACAATTCCTTGTGTTGCTTAAAGCTAAACTGTTTGGCTGGTAAAATCGTATTTGCCACCTGACCAAAGCCCACTCGAATAGCACCTTTTTCAGCATAGCCTTTCATTACTACACGGTCGCCATCTTCAAGGAAGCCGCGCTTTTCACCATTGGATAAGGTGAGGGGGGTTGTGGTGTTCCAAGTAAGTTCGAGTAGGCTTCCATAAGAATTTTCTGTAGGACCTGAAATTGTGCCAGAACCCATTAAATCTCCGACTTGAACATTACAACCTGAAATGGTGTGATGAGTCAGCTGTTGCGCCATCGACCAGTACATGTATTTAAAGTTGGTTTGACAAATCACTTCACTTTGCTGTGATTGTGAGCTTTGTAGTTCCACACTGAGATGAATATCAAAACTGTTGGGAGTATGTTCTTTTAAATAATCTAATGGCTCTGGCAGTTGTTGCGGACCTTTGACTTTAAAGGGTTCTAAGGCTTGCATCGTTACCACCCAAGGTGAAATTGAACTGGCAAAGGTCTTGGCATTAAATGGACCTAAGGGCACATATTCCCATTGTTGAATATCACGTGCAGACCAATCATTCAGCAAGACCATGCCAAAAATATGATCCCACGCATCTTCAATTGCAATCGGTTCACCCAACGCAGTTGTCTTACCTACGATAAAAGCTGTTTCGAGTTCAAAGTCGAGTTTACGGGTTGCCGAAAAGAGAGGGCGTTCTTCATGAGGAAGTTTAATTTGACCAGAAGGGCGGACAATCTCCTTACCGCTAACAACCACAGAACTGGCACGACCATTATAACCCACAGGTAGCTCACTCCAATTTGGAAGCAAGGCATTTTTAGGATCTCTAAACATAGTTCCAACATTGGTTGCATGTTCTTTAGAGGAGTAGAAATCCGTATAGCCAGAGATTTGTACTGGTAAATGTAAGGTGACTGTATTTTGTTTGAATAATACTTTTTGGCGTAATTCCGGATGATCACGAAGTGTTGGATTGTCTGCAGAAAGCAAGTCTTGTAGGGTTTGGCGAATGTAATGCCAATTTTTTTTACCTGTTTCGATAAATTTATTCAGGCTGCTTTGATTAAAACACTGAGTTTTGCAATTTGGAAGTAATCCTAATGTTTCTAAAGCAGCGAGGTCGATTACCCAATCACCAATCGCGACACCGACACGTTTATCTCCCTGAGCGGTTTCACTAAAAATGCCATAAGGTAAATTATGAATACTGAAATCAGATTGAGGTGCAATCTCAAGAAAGGTCGTTAAATGTTGTGTCATGGTGCGCTTTCCTTGTCTCTTATGAATGAGAACTTATTTCGTTTTCTCTTTTTCCACTCAAGCTTATGAAAAACAAATAAATATTATTGTTTTTATCCGTCTTCATTATGCTGACTAGTCCAGAATGATCTACATGATGATTTCTATCATACTGAAAATTAATAATTACGCAATACATAATTTAATTACACAATTCATAATAATTGTTATTTGTTGAAATTTCTGCTTATATGCGCAGTTATGAGAAAAGTAAATCAATTATTTTTCGATTAGATATAGGCATTTTTGATTAACTTATGATATACGTAATTTTGAATATAAAAATTACGCGACAAGGATGAGAATAATCATATGTCAGAACACGAGCAAGGAAACCTGAAACATGGTTTAAGCAATCGCCATATTCAGTTGATTGCACTGGGTGGTGCAATTGGTACTGGATTGTTCCTCGGGATCTCGCAGTCGATCAAACTTGCGGGACCTTCGGTGATCCTCGGTTATGCGATTGCAGGGCTGATTGCGTTTCTTATGATGCGACAGTTAGGTGAGATGGTGGTGCAAGAGCCAGTCAGTGGCTCATTCAGCCATTTTGCTTATAAGTACTGGGGCTCATTTGCAGGGTTTATGTCAGGCTGGAACTATTGGGTACTCAATGTTCTGGTTTGTATGGCTGAACTCAGTGCAATTGGTTTATATATCCAATATTGGTGGCCTGAAATCCCAACATGGATTTCAGCATTGGCGTTTTTTATTTTAATTAACGGCATTAATCTTTTGCATGTAAAATTTTTTGGTGAAATGGAGTTTTGGTTCTCCATCGTCAAAATTTTGGCAATCTTGGCGATGATTGGCTTTGGTTCCTATTTACTTGCAACGGGTACAGCAGGACCACAAGCAAGTATTACCAATCTTTGGGCATTGGGCGGTTTCTTCCCATTTGGTGTTGAAGGGCTGATCATGGCAATGGCAGTGATTATTTTTGCTTTTGGCGGTATTGAATTATTTGGAATCACTGCCGCAGAAGCGAGAGATCCTGATAAAACTTTGCCTAAGGCTGTGAATCAAATTATTTATCGTATTTTGATTTTTTATATCGCAACACTGTTTATTTTGTTTGCCTTGTTCCCTTGGAACAAAATGGCGGAAGGTGGAAGCCCTTTTGTCATGGTCTTTGCTTCGCTGGATAGTCAAGGCGTAGCGACTTTGTTGAACTTCGTGATTCTTACTGCAGCAGTTTCGGTCTATAACGGAACGAGCTATTGTAGCAGCCGTATGTTATTGGGCTTGGCTCAACAGGGCAATGCACCGAAATTTCTTAAACATATCAATAAACGTGGCATCCCAACCAATGCAGTGCTTGTTTCTGCATTTGTCACTGTTTTATGTGTATTGTTGAATTATGCATTTCCAGAAAAAGCATTTGGTTTGTTAATGATGCTCGTGGTTGCCGCGATTGTGATTAACTGGGTGGTGATTTCATGGACACATCTAAAATTCCGTAAAGCTATGCTAGCGCAAGGGCAAACCACCAAATTCCCTAGTATTGCTTATCCATTCAGTAATTATCTGTGCATGATTTTTATGTTCGGTATTCTTGTTGTGATGTCATTTACCCCTGATATGCGCATCGCCGTAATGATGATTCCTGCTTGGATATTGTGTTTGATGTTTGCCTACTATCTAAAACAAAAAAAGTTAAAGAATGCGCATCGCAATGTAGCTTTAAATTCAGATCTATAAGCAACGATTGGTTAAATCTTATAAAAAGGGTTAAATGAAAATTTAACCCTTTTTTGTTTTGATAAGATTGAGCCTACATTTTACTGATTGGTTTGATTTTTTAAGAATTGTATTAGTTGAAGTAGATCATCAGTCTGTAATTGCGCTCGCATTTTCAATATTTGCTTTTCATCAAGGTCATAAAGCCTTAGGGAGAGTAGTTGTGCAATCTCTTGCTCAGTAAAGCGATATTTAATGAGCTTCGCAGGTACACCGCCCACAATTGCATACGGTGGGACATCTTGGGTGACTACTGCACCTGTTGCAACAACAGCACCTTCACCGAGTTTTACGCCTTGCATGATCATGGCACGACTCCCAATCCAACAACCATCCGCAATGACTGTATCCCCGGCAGGTAAAAAACTACGGGTATCAAAAGGAAATGTTGAGATCCAGTCAGGACGGTGTAACTGATTCCCTCCCATCATGATTACGGATTCAGCACCAAAACAAACGAAGTTACCGATATACAATTGGTCAATCGGCTTTTCAGTAGTGGATGCTTTGTCATGTAAATAACGCACTACACAACGCTCAAAGCCTTGATCCCAATACGCTGAGTAATAGGAGTAATTACCTTTTATATGAATATTTGGATTTTTAACAGTTTTGGAAATAAATTCAAATTCACACCAGTGTTTTACTGGTGAATTTATCGAGTTAGGCATTCTAAAGGTTGCTTGATGTGCGGAGAGTGTTGTGACTATTTTATATGAGCTTTATAGGATTGAGCTATATAAATTCAATCAAATAGCCTAAGTAAACCAACATCATTTCCATGTTCTATCTTTAAAAAGTGAGAAATATCTGAATGATATTTCAGCTTGGTTTATTTTAAATAAGTTTTAAATGAAGTAAATGCGAGCCATGCGTATGACGAATATGATCTGCACGATGGTTAAAATAGCGCTCAGTGATCTGTTGACCTGATAAATCTTCCAAGACTTGATATCCCATTTTGATCACTGCCTGATGTAAAGCATCTGAACCAAAAGCACCGATCAAAGGTTCTTTAAGAAATTGAGTAAATTGAGTTAAAGCAAACGCACCAAACCGTTCTATACCTTGTAATTCTCTATAATCAATCGAGTAGTCCATAACCACTTCACTTTGTTTATGTGCAATGGATGCAATATTTTGCAAAGTGGCTAATGTGGTTTGTGGTGTTAAATAATGCGTTGTGCCTAACCAAGAGAAAAAAGCAGGGTGTTTAGATTGGAAACCACTTCGGGTTAAAGCTTCAGAAAGCTTTTCTTTTTCAAAATCAATGCTGACAAATTCTACATTTTCAGGCAATTGTTGGGATGTAGAAATCTTCTTTAACTTCTGTATTTTGGTCTTCTGTGTATCAGGATGATCAACTTCGAATATTTTAAGTTGCGGATATTGAGCTGCTAAACGTAAAACAAATGAATCTAAGCCTGCACCGACCAAGACATATTGATGAATTTGATGGTTCTCAATTGCATGTTGTAAAAGATCTTCACAATATCGTGAACGACCAACCACTTGCCCAGTCAATTTACCAAAGGTTTGATTCATCAACTTTGAATTAAGCGTTTTGCAAAACAAGGCATTATTCAGTAATACCCGCCAGCGACTATTGGTCATTGCTAAAGCGTACGGATCTGAAAATACAGGATCGCTAGCGTTCAAATGGTGGTTGGCACGCAGAGCAGCCGCTGCTTCTGCTGTGCGACTTACACGCCCAGCTTTCATATTGTTCCTCAAGAAATTTTTATTTTCCATCAATCTAATGCAAATAGATTATTTAACAATGGCAATAAATTTTGACAAGGTGGTGATAATTGCTATTTTTAAGGCATCAGATATTTTTCTGTATAGCCAATTTGTTAAAAACTCATCCAGGAAAATATAATTTATCCTGAGTGAAAAGATTAAAAAATTATAATATATTTTTGAAAAATATAATTTTTATTTTTTTGTTTTAGCTCTAAAGTGTAAATTGATTTGCGCAAGCGATGCCTCCTTAACAATTGCATATGATGGATTAGTTTTTACAGGTTATTTGAATTATTGTTGTTGTAGAATCAAATATTATTCTCGAAAAGAAAAAAGGGCTGAATAATCAGCCCTCAATATGATGAGTAGTTTTACTTAGATATACTCAACACTGACCACTTCATATTCGACTTCGCCTTGAGGCGTGACGATTTTTACTTCATCGCCTTCATTTTTACCTAAAAGACCACGTGCGATAGGAGAGTTCACTGAGATTTTATTAATTTTAAAATCTGCTTCATCATCACCTACAATCTTATAGGTTTTCTTTTCTTCAGTATCTAAGTTTTCAATCGTAACTGTTACACCAAAAACAACACGACCTGTTTGCTCAAGTTCTTTTACATCGATCACTTGGCAAGCACCGAGTTTACCTTCAATGTCTTGGATACGACCTTCACAGAAACCTTGTTGTTCACGTGCTGCGTGGTATTCTGCGTTTTCTTTTAAATCCCCATGTTCACGAGCTTCTGCAATTGCAGCAGTAATACGTGGACGATCAACAGATTTCAACTGTTGTAATTCTTTCTCTAAGGCAACCTTGCCTTCGGGAGTCATAGGATAACGTTGCATTGTTGTCCCTCAGTTTCGTATTTAAAAAAATACTGGTTTAGAAATGAAAAAAGCCCGCCACCGATAAGGTGACGGGACTTATCGGAAACGAATTAACCTAGTGTTTGCAAATCTTGCAAGCGATATACATCCATTGGCAATTGAATTGCTAAAGCTTGGCATACAGCATCAGCACCATTCAAGGTTGTTGTGTAATACACTTTACCTTGGAGTGCAGAGCGACGGATTGAGAATGAATCCTGCTGAGCTTGTTTGCCTTCAGTGGTATTGATAATGAGGTGAATCTCGCCATTTTTCAAGCGGTCAACAATATTAGGACGACCTTCTGTGACTTTGTTCACACGTTCACATTCAATACCAGCGTCTTTAATGACATCATAAGTACCGCCAGTTGCGATAATTTTGAAGCCTAAATCCACCAATTGTTTCGCAATACCAGGTGCACGAGGTTTGTCTGAATCACGTACTGAAATAAATACATGTTTCACTTCACCTTCAGTTGGCTTTCCTGGTAAACGATCATTAGAGCCTAACACAGCTTTGTAGAAAGCTTCACCAAAAGTTTTACCAACACCCATAACTTCACCAGTAGATTTCATCTCTGGTCCAAGAATTGGATCAACACCTGGGAATTTATTGAATGGGAATACTGCTTCTTTTACTGCAAAATGAGTTGGGATAATTTCTTTTGTGAATCCTTGAGATTCTAAAGATTGACCCGCCATACAACGTGCAGCAACTTTTGCTAACGATTCACCAATACATTTCGATACAAATGGTACTGTACGAGATGCACGTGGGTTAACTTCAAGAATATAAACATCGTTGCCTTTTACAGCAAATTGAACGTTCATCAAACCAATAACGCCAAGCTCTTTCGCCATAGCCACTGTTTGACGACGCATTTCGTCCTGAATCTCTTGAGAAAGAGAGTAAGGTGGAATCGAACATGCTGAGTCACCAGAGTGAATACCCGCTTGTTCGATATGCTGCATAATTCCACCAATCACAACATCTTTACCGTCAGATACGCAGTCAACATCAACTTCTGTCGCATCATCAAGGAAGTGATCGAGTAATACAGGTGCTTCGTTAGATGCTTGAACCGCATCACGTAAGTAGCGCTTAAGTTCATCGTCATTGTAGACGATTTCCATTGCACGACCACCAAGCACATAAGAAGGACGTACCACCAATGGATAACCCACTTTAGATGCTTCAGCCATGCCTTCTTCAGCAGATTTTACAATGCTGTTGCTTGGTTGGCGAAGATTCAAACGTTGAATCATTTGTTGGAAACGTTCACGGTCTTCTGCACGATCAATTGCATCAGGAGATGTACCAATAATTGGAGCCCCAGCTTCTTCCAAAGCACGTGCCAATTTCAATGGTGTTTGACCACCGTACTGTACAATGATGCCTTTTGGCTTTTCAGTACGCACGATTTCAAGTACGTCTTCCAGTGTGATTGGTTCGAAGTACAAACGGTCAGAAGTATCATAGTCTGTTGAAACAGTTTCTGGGTTACAGTTGACCATGATGGTTTCATAACCATCTTCACGCATAGCAAGCGCAGCATGTACACAGCAGTAATCGAACTCAATACCTTGACCAATTCGGTTAGGACCACCACCGATGACCATAATCTTGTCTTTGCTAGACGGATTAGATTCACATTCTTCATCATAAGTTGAATACATATAGGCTGTATCTGATTCAAACTCAGCAGCACAGGTATCAACACGTTTGTAAACTGGATATACACCCAAGTTCCAACGATGCTTACGGAATTGCTTTTGCGAAATACCCATTAAGTTTGCGATACGCAAATCAGATAAACCTTTACGCTTAAATGAACGGATATTGTCAGCGTTTAAGTCACCAAAACCTAAAGTTTTAATTTGTTCTTCAGTCTTGATGATGTCTTCGATTTGGATCAAGAACCAACGATCAATATTGGTTGCAGCGAAAACTTCTTCTAGAGTAAAGCCATGACGGAAGGCATCAGCAACATACCAAATACGATCTGGACCAGGTACTTTAAGCTCAACTAAGATTTTATCTTTTGCGCCTTCTGTACCCACAGCGATTTGTTCATCGAAACCACAAGTACCGACTTCAAGACCACGTAATGCTTTCTGTACAGACTCTTGGAAGTTACGACCAATCGCCATCACTTCGCCCACTGACTTCATTTGTGTTGTCAATGTTGCGTCAGCTTGTGGGAATTTCTCGAAATTGAAACGAGGAATTTTAGTCACTACATAGTCAATTGCAGGCTCGAATGATGCAGGTGTAGTACCGCCAGTGATGTCATTTTTCAATTCATCAAGGGTATAACCGACTGCAAGTTTCGCTGCAATTTTCGCAATAGGGAAACCTGTTGCTTTAGATGCAAGAGCCGAAGAACGAGATACACGAGGGTTCATCTCGATCACGACCATACGACCGTCTTTCGGATTAATACCGAATTGAACGTTTGAACCGCCGGTTTCTACACCAATTTCACGAAGTACCGCTAAAGACGCATTACGGAGTAATTGGAACTCTTTATCAGTCAGTGTTTGTGCAGGTGCAACAGTGATTGAGTCACCTGTATGGACACCCATTGGGTCAAAGTTTTCAATGGTACAGACAATGATACAGTTGTCGTTTTTGTCACGCACAACTTCCATCTCGTATTCTTTCCAACCAATCAATGATTCATCGATCAACAATTGTTTAGTTGGCGAAAGATCGAAACCACGCTCACAAATTTCAATAAATTCTTCTTTGTTGTAAGCAATACCGCCACCTGAACCACCCATCGTAAATGATGGACGAATGATGACAGGGAAACCAAAACGCGCTTGAATTTCAAGTGCATGTTCCATACTTTCAGCAACATCGGCACGAGGACATTCTAAACCGATCTTACGCATTGCGATGTCGAACAATTTACGGTCTTCAGCTTTTTCAATCGCTTCTTTGGTTGCACCGATTAATTCAACATTATATTTTTTTAAGATACCGTTGGCATCAAGTGCAAGTGCACAGTTCAATGCCGTTTGACCACCCATAGTTGGAAGAACAGCATCTGGGCGTTCTTTCTCAATGATCGCAGCTACAGTCTGCCACGTAATCGGTTCAATATACGTTGCATCTGCCATTGTTGGATCAGTCATAATGGTGGCTGGGTTAGAGTTCACCAAAATAACACGATAGCCTTCTTCACGAAGGGCTTTACATGCTTGTGCACCTGAGTAATCGAACTCACATGCTTGTCCGATGACAATCGGACCCGCACCAATAATTAAGATACTTTTAATGTCTGTACGTTTAGCCATGGTCGCTTCCTTAATTACTTCTTAGATGCTTCAATAAGTTCGATGAAATGATCGAACAATAGGGCACAGTCATGTGGACCAGGGCTTGCTTCAGGGTGACCTTGGAAGCTAAACGCAGGTTTATCTGTACGATGAATCCCTTGTAGAGTTTGATCGAATAAAGATTTATGCGTTGCTTTAAGATTTGCAGGTAAAGTTTCTGCATCTACAGCGAAGCCATGGTTTTGAGAAGTAATCATCACTGTACCGTGGTATTGACTTTGGTCATCGATGTTTTGTACAGGATGGTTTGCACCATGGTGACCATGCGGCATTTTTACTGTTTTAGCACCAGATGCTAAAGCAAGAATTTGGTGACCTAAACAAATACCAAATACAGGCAGGTTTGTAGTTTCAACAATAGTCTTCACAGCTTCAATCGCATAATCACATGCTGCTGGATCGCCAGGACCATTTGAAAGGAACACACCATCTGGATTAAGTGCGAGCACTTTTTCAGCAGGGGTTTGAGCAGGAACCACAGTCAACTTACAACCGCGATCTACAAGCATACGTAAGATGTTGGTTTTGACACCATAATCGTATGCAACTACATGAAATTTAGTTTCAGGTTGAGAGAAGCCTTTGCCTAATGTCCATGAACCTTCAGTCCATTCAAAACCTTCAGGATCGCAACATTCTTTAGCAAGGTCTAAACCGTTTAAGCCACCAAAGGCACGTGCTTGAGCAATTGCTTCTTCTTCAGTGATGTTTTCACCTGCAAGAATACAACCGTTCTGTGCACCTTTGTCACGTAAGATTCGTGTTAATTTTCGTGTATCAATATCAGCAATGGCAACGACGTTATGTTGTTCTAAATATTCGCCAAGAGATTGATTTGCGCGGAAATTGCTGTGTAATAAAGGTAGGTCACGAATGATGAGACCATTCGCCCAGACTTTATGAATTCGACCTGATTCAGTGTCTTCTTCATTACAACCAGTATTACCGATATGAGGATAAGTTAAAGTTACAAGTTGCTGTGCATAACTTGGATCAGTCAAAATTTCTTGATAACCAGTCATGGCAGTGTTAAAAACGACTTCACCAGTCGTACTTCCCGTAGCGCCGATCGATGTACCTTTAAAAACAGTACCGTCAGCAAGGGCTAAAATGGCGGGGGTGCTCAAACCATAGCTCCTGAACTAAAACCACAAAAATAGGGCTGTAAAAAAGCGAGTAGACGAAAAAAAAGGAAGGCTAATTAAATCCTACCCTCCTCATGTCTGCTCGCTTATAACTTAACAGCGCATTATACGCATGAACTGATTAAAAGTCCATTTTATTTAGGTGGATATTGTGAGATAAATGCCTTGCTATTTTTTATTAGTTCTGCTTTTCATATGAATTTTTTGAAATTGTAAGTATTTAATAATTGTCAGACAAATCAAAATCTAAAATTTATTTCTTCACGCTATCTTATTGTTTCGTATTCCAGGGGGAATCAATATGACGATATCTAAAGAAAGTGTGACTGAAAAAGTAACAAAAGATACAGCAGCTTTGAAAGAGGTTGTAGCTGAAACTGCGGAAAATTTAGAGAAACTGGGCAAAGATGCGCAGCAAAAAGTCTCTCAAGCTGTGGCGGATACTCAGAAAAAACTGGAAGCTGAAACAGAGCAACTGAATGAACAGGTTCAAGATCAAGTCCAAAACTTCAAACAAGATTTGGTACAACGTCTTGATGTAATCAAAACCCAATTTTCTACTTCACAAAAAGACTTGGTTGAATTAGCTGATTTCTTAAAATCGGAATTAAGCCTTTTGGTGAAAGAGTTGACTGAAGTAGGTAAAGAAATTCGTGAAGATGTTTCACAAATTTCCTCTAAGCATAAAGTTCAGCTCACTGAAACACTAAAACGTTCTAAAGAGCATACGTTGGAAGTTTGGCATAAAGTTACGACAAAGCAATAAGTTGTTGTTTGGGCTGTATATAAACAACTATACCTAAATAAAAAGTGAGGCAAATGCCTCACTTTTTATTTAAAAGACAATTCAACAGTGACGATTAAAAGGTATGTAACCAGTCGCGTTTGTTGTGAAAGTCAGCTTGCTGTCCGCTATGCTGCATGGCGAAGAAGTGTTGACCTTGTGTGGTATTCAAAACAGCACTGAGTCCTATAAATAGATCAGACCACTTGAGTTTATGTGCAAGCATAAACTCAGTCAGATCTAAACTCACATTTAATCCATAATGTGTACGCTTAAGCTGATTTAATTCAATATCGTATGCAACTACAGGAGGCATATTCTCAGGATAGCGATATTCTTCAAATTGATAGGCTTGCCAAGCTTGAGAAGGGGAGAGGTTAACTTCTCGATATTGATCTTCGCCCTGCACGCCAATAAAAATTTCAAAACAGGTATTTTCCCAAAGAAAATCTTGACGCGGATGTGCTGTAACAGGTTCAGGGTATACAATAAATTGATTGGGATCTCTTAACCAATAACCTACATTTAAGGTGTAGGGATTGACCTGCTCAATCGCTCCCACTAAAGAGATACTTTGAAAACGACGATCAAAAGCATTCAGTTCGTAACTTGCCATGAAAATAAATCTTAATTAGAAAGATGAGCGTGACGAACCAAATTAGAGAGTTTTTGATTTTGTTTGGCTGCTTTTTTGTAAAGCAAAGCAATTTTACCGATGGTTTGCACCACTTCTGCGCCAGTTGTTTCAGCTATTTCAGTGATGGTTGCTGTACGTGCTTCGCGATCTTCGCCCGCAATTTTAACTTTAATTAACTCATGATCATTTAAAGCACGGTTTAATTCTTCAACGACACTTTCAGTCAAGCCTTTATCACCAAGCATTACAACTGGATTTAATGCATGTCCGATTTGACGTAAACGTTTACGTTCTTGGATAGATAGAGTCGCCATAAAAAATAACCTGATTTTAAAAACGACTTAGTATAACAAAAGCCATATCGCTGCGCTGTAAATTCTGTAGAAATATTCGATGAAGCTTATTCAAAAAAACATCTCAATATCTATCGATTTTAATCCATATGTATACTGCAATGAGAATATTTTTCACGTACAATCACAAGTTAGTTATCTGTTTAGATCAAGAGAGTTATGGCTACACGCATTACCAACCAGAAGTTATCCAAAAGTAGTCGTGCGTGGATGAGAGAGCATTTAGATGATCCTTTTGTGAAAAAAGCACAAAAAGAAGGCTATCGTGCTCGCGCAGCATATAAACTTCTTGAAATTCAAGAAAAATATAAAATGATTAAACCCGGAATGACTGTAGTTGACTTGGGAGCTGCACCAGGAAGCTGGTCGCAAATCGCAGGAAAACTGGTCGGTGATAAGGGTTTAGTGATTGCTTCAGACATTTTGGAAATGGACGCTTTACCAGATGTTACTTTTTTACAAGGTGACTTTAGAGAAGAAGAAGTTTTCGAAAAATTGTTAAATATTTTAAATGGACGCACTGTAGACGTTGTAATTTCAGATATGGCCCCCAATACATCAGGTAATAGGGCTGTAGATCAACCTCGCCAGATTTATTTGTGTGAACTTGCGTTAGATTTTGCCAATAAAGTTTTAGGACCTAAAGGGCAATTTGTAGTTAAGGTTTTCCAAGGCAGTGGATTTGATGAGTTCCGAAAGCAAGTCGTGGACAGTTTTGATGTATTGAAAACAGCAAAACCTGCTGCTTCACGTGCACGTTCAAAAGAAGTTTTTTTAATTGGACAGGGTCGTAAAAAAGTTTCGCAATAGTGGGCATTTTTAAGGTATGTTCGTAGTTCGTAATGAATTGCCAACAAATGCTTGCCAAGTTGTTAAAAATTGTGCATTTTGTACCTTTTTAATCTTTATTGCGAAATTCATTACTCGCTTTTTGTTACGATCAAGCATGATTGAGCCTGATCAAAATAGTTATATATGGGAATAAAGCTTTGAGCGATTACTTCAAAAATGCCGTATTGTGGCTGGTCATACTGGGTGTGCTGATCTTAATCTTCAGCAATCTCAGTGACCGCAGTAAGCCTTCTGCGATGAATTATTCAGAATTCGTCACAGCGGTGAATGCTGGTCAAATTAGTAAAGTCACAATTGATGGTGAAAGAATAAGCGGCGAAAAAAAGAACGGTTCGAACTTTGAAAGTATTCGCCCAGCAGTTCAAGATCCTGAACTGATGCCTACACTCATCAAAAATAACGTTGTTGTTGAAGGTACTGCACCTCAACGTCAAGGTTTGTTGATGCAACTTCTCATTGCAAGTTTCCCTGTACTCTTAATTATTTTATTGTTCATGTTCTTCATGCGTAACATGGGCGGTGGTGCAGGCGGTAAAAATGGCCCAATGAGTTTTGGAAAATCGAAGGCAAAAATGCTTTCGGAAGACCAAATCAAAGTAACATTTGTTGATGTTGCAGGTTGTGATGAAGCGAAACAAGAAGTTGTTGAAATCGTAGATTTCTTAAAAGACCCTGCAAAATTCAAACGCTTAGGAGCAACAATTCCTAAAGGCGTGTTGATGGTTGGTCCTCCAGGTACAGGTAAAACTTTACTTGCGAAAGCGATTGCGGGTGAAGCAAAAGTTCCTTTCTTTAGCATCTCTGGTTCTGATTTCGTTGAAATGTTTGTAGGTGTGGGTGCTTCGCGTGTACGTGATATGTTTGAACAAGCGAAACGTCATGCACCATGTATCATCTTTATTGATGAGATTGATGCTGTTGGTCGTCATCGTGGTTCAGGTACTGGTGGTGGTCATGATGAGCGTGAGCAAACATTAAACCAGATGTTGGTTGAAATGGATGGTTTCGAAGGTAATGAAGGTATTATCGTTATTGCTGCAACCAACCGTGCCGACGTACTTGATAAAGCATTGTTACGTCCTGGACGTTTTGACCGTCAAGTGATGGTGGGTCTTCCTGACATCAAAGGTCGTGAACAGATTTTGGCAGTGCATTTGAAGAAACTTCCATCTGTAACAGGTGTTGATCTTAAAGTACTTGCACGTGGTACACCGGGCTTCTCTGGTGCGCAATTGGCAAACCTTGTCAATGAAGCGGCATTATTTGCTGCACGTCGCAATAAGAACACTGTCGACATGCATGACTTTGAAGATGCTAAAGACAAGATCTATATGGGACCTGAGCGTAAGTCGATGGTGATTCGTGAAGAAGAACGTCGTGCGACCGCTTATCATGAAGCAGGTCATGCGATTGTAGCGGAAATTCTTCCGGGTACAGACCCAGTACATAAAGTAACCATTATGCCGCGTGGTTGGGCGCTTGGTGTGACTTGGCAGTTGCCAGAACATGACCAAACCAGCCATTACAAGTCTAAGATGTTGAATGAACTTTCTATCTTATTCGGTGGTCGTATTGCAGAAGAAGTATTCATTAACCAAATGTCGACAGGTGCTTCTAACGACTTTGAACGTGCAACTAAAATGGCACGTGCAATGGTCACCAAGTACGGTATGTCTGACAAAATGGGTGTGATGGTTTACGAAGATGAAAACCAAAATGGTTTCTTTGGAAACGTAGGTAGTCGCACTATTTCTGAAGCAACTCAACAACAAGTTGACCAAGAAGTACGTCGTATTCTTGATGAACAGTACAAAGTTGCACGTGATATTCTTGAAAATAACAAAGATATTGCGCATGCAATGGTGAAAGCCTTAATGGAATGGGAAACTATTGATCGTGATCAAATCCGTGACATCATGGAAGGTCGTGAGCCGCAACCACCTAAGGTTTATGTTGCTGATAATCCAGTGATTGATGTGACGCCTACAGATGGTCCGTCAACTCCGCCACCATTACCGGCAACCTGATTGGAATAAATCAAAAAGAGTCTCATACGAGGCTCTTTTTTTATGCAAATACAATTTATTATTAAAAGAATTTATCTTGAAATGGAGTGTAATTGTTAAACTAATGCAAATTAATCATGGAGAAGCGACATGCAATTGGTGTCACTGCCGAATAAAATTTTGCGTTGCGGGCGTTTGAGTTTAGATCTATCAAAAGCGCATGTCATGGGGATACTGAATGTAACTCCAGATTCTTTTAGTGATGGTGGGCTACATAATCAAAAAGATCAAGCCATTGCATATGCTAGACAAATGATTGATGCAGGTGCAACTGTGATTGATGTCGGTGGTGAATCTACACGACCTGGTGCATCAACTGTAGCAATCACTGAGGAAATCCAACGCGTCATTCCTGTAATTGCTGAGCTTGCCCAATATGACGTGGTGATATCGGTTGATACTTCGCAACCAGAAGTGATTCGTGAAGCAGTCAAGGTCGGCGCACATATTTGGAATGATGTAAGAGCATTAACTCGTCCAAATGCATTGCAAACAGCTGCAGAACTAGATATTCCTGTGATTATTATGCATATGCGTGGTGAACCAACAACCATGAACCAACTGGACCAATATCAGGATGTAACTCTGGATGTGATTAAGGAACTTCAACAACGTGTCAATCAAGCGATACAAGCAGGAGTTAAGCCTGAAAACATCATGATTGATCCCGGTTTTGGTTTTGCTAAAAATGCGCAACAGAACTTAAAATTATTGAATGAGTTTTATAAATTAAACGCAATGGGATATCCCATTTTATCCGCCTTATCGCGTAAGCGTTTTATTGGAGAGGCTTTGGGTGGAGCAGATGCTCAAAATCGTGCGATAGGTAGTGTCGCTGCGCATTTGATGAGTATTCAGCAAGGTGCATGTATGGTACGTGCACATGATGTGAAAGCAATGTCAGACGCCATTCAAATTTGGCAGGCAATGCGTACCGCGATTTAGCGATAGGTGTTTTAAATTGAATTTGATTGGATCAAACGATCTTTCTTCAAAGATATAAGTATGACGATTGAAGCGCATTTCTCTCTCTATTCAGAAAAGTGATATAAAAAATAGCATTAAGGTCGCAAGTAGATTTGGTGAATTGTATGGTATGTGTTATATAAGCGCGTGAATTGCTGTTTTATTTTAGGTTGCTATGTTTAACGATCTACTTCTCCCAATGTTCGATGATGAATATTATCCCGATATTCTAGTTGCCGAAATAAAGCAACTCATTGAACAATTTGCTAAAAAGGTGGCTAAAACCAGTTTTAGCGATGCTGAAATTTACTCTTTGGCAAATCTGACTGTGACTGAAATTAATGAAATGAAGCCTCAGTTTGAAGACTTAGACTCCTCACTGGATGATACTGCTGCAGATTATATTGCTGAAGCGTTGATGATGGTGATACAGGATCAAGGTTATCTTGATCTTGAAATGGAAGAGCTGGTTGCAAATAGAGAGTGGTAAACACTCTCTTTTTTATTGCAAGATTTGAATCTTGGAAACATTAAAATTCGATAGTTGCTATAGTGCTCAATGGTTATAAAATTATTTTGGGTCGTTTGTTTTGTTTAAGTCTTATTTTATTCAAACATCTTCATCTATAAAAAACTAAATCTTTAATTTAGCGACGATTAAAATATTGTAGGTAGATTACAGGATAATTTTATCGCTTGAATATGCTAATTTTCTGATAAAAACATAAATATGTATTAATTTTAAACATTTAAATATCAATTGTTTAAAGTGTGAGCATTAGTTTATTTAAGTGCTTGACGTAGGGTGTATAACTTTAGATAATGCGCACACAGTTTATGGCTATGTAGCTCAGTTGGTTAGAGCACCGCACTCATAATGCGGGGGTCACAGGTTCAAGTCCCGTCATAGCCACCATTTTTATAGACCATGCTCACCGCATGGTCTCTTTTTTTGTGTCCTCAAATTTTTTAGCGCGAAACCCTATGTCGAGCACATGAGTTTAAAAAATTTGTGTGATCAGGCTGAATTAAATCAAACATTATTTTAATAAAGCTTGATATGTTTATAACAAAAACAAGAGAACTGAAATTGTTACATGAAGATGTTCAATTTATCCAACACATCGTAGTCATATATTAGCCCTTTTACAGATGTATGTGTCGTGATGGTTTTTTAAATAAGAGCAAGCTTTATCAACCATGAAATTTCTAGTGCTACATATACATATCCTCAATCTGTTGAAAGCAGTTACAGTAAAATATAATTTGCTTCGACTCACAAAATCCATGATATGAAAATGTTGCTTGATGATATTAAGCTTTTATTAATGTAACGTGAATTCGATACAATTAAATCTTCAACTCATTGAAAGATAATAAATCTATGTGGATTTTTCTGGATATTCATCCGATTTTGGATGAGGAGCGGAGCTCCGCAAGGGCTCGCCATACTTGTTTTGGCATGAGGAGCGAAGCTCCGTAAGCGCAACCATCAATATAGTTTTATTTCTCTTGACCAATAAAATGAAGGCGATCAATAGATTGTTTGATGATCTAAAGCTTGTACTGCCACGCTTTAGTACTAAAGTTTAAATTCTTTTGCGTAGGCGATGGCTCACTTTTCAGAGATGAAAAGTGACAAAAATCTTTCGTTGAGCGAGGGGTACATCCTTTACCCCCGCTCAACATGGCGACATCCATGTCGCCTCACGATAGCAAGACCATCAATGATTCAAAAAGTACAAAATAAATGAATCATCCAAATCACTTGTATGAATAATCAGGCGGTTTGACTGTATCATCTTTCATCAAGGATTTTTATCGTACTCAGGTTAATGTACTTTATATTGATGATTTAAATCGCTTAACTGAGACGTTGTCTATAGAAAGACGATCTATGTTTTATCAATGGTTATGCTTTCTCAGCAAGAAAATTTTCTATAAAGCGCTGGGTTTGTGGATCTAAGTAGAATGGTGCTATCAAAGATTGGATGATACTGTCTAACAAGCCGTGCTGTTCTAATGCAGCTAATGTATGTGGAATAAAGCGATCTGCTTCAATGAATAAGTCATTTTTATCTAGACCTACAGAGTGTAATAATTCCTGTAGACTGTATTCACCAAAATATTCATAAAATGCTTCTACTACGTTAAGAATAACCTGTTGCATATATTCTGTTTCACGAAGCTCTTTCCATGTTTCATAAACCAAGATAAAGAACTCTTCAAAATCTATGGATTGAAGTTGAGAAAATGTTTCTTTTAAGGAGCGTTGTTTGATTTCAGTCCAGATGTGTGTCGCGATATCTGCTAAATCCTCATTGGGAAGCATAATAATCGTGCTGAGTTGTTTGCGTATTGCTGACGCAAGTTGGTTTTCTAATTTTAATTCAATATTTTGCTGTTGGTCTTGGATAAAGCTCATGACTTTGGAACCAAGACGATTTTGTTTAACTGTGTAGTGGCGAAGCTGATTAAGCCAAGGTGTGTTACTTTCAACAATTTGATTGGCGAGTTGCAAGCTGACCTGTTGAATCTGTGGATTATGTTGTAAATTTTCTTGAAGATAATCTCGGAGCTGTTCAAGTTCTAAAATTTTGAACATCCATAATTCAAATGATTCATCTGAAAGTAAATCATTGATAACGGTTTGGCTACCAATTGCATATTGATGAATTTTTTGCGCAACGACACCAATAAACTCAAGAATATCAGCGCCCAAATTTAGTTCAAATGCATATTTTTGAACCACTGAACAGAGTTGTTCAAGTTGTATCACGTCTTTTAAAAGAATTTTGTCAGCATTCTGATAAGTTTGAGAAATAAAATTTTGAATGAATTGAGGATTTTTTTGATCAAGTAATTGTTGTTTGGTATAACGCACTTGCTCAAGCAAAAGTGCTTGAGCAAGTTCCTGAGCAAAGCTCGCTGGGAGTGAATTATTCACATTCACGAGGCTTATACACCAGGTTTCCAGCCATTTACAATCGGGTAGCGACGTTCGCGACTAAATGCACGTGAACTGATGCGTGGTCCAATTGAACCTTGACGGCGTTTGTATTCATTGCGATCAACAAGACGAATTACTTTTTCGACCACTTCACGTTCAAAGCCCTTGGCGATGATGTCCTCTTGGCTTTGTTCTTCTTCGATATAGGCGTATAAAATCGCATCGAGTATATCGTAAGCAGGTAGTGAATCTTGGTCTTTTTGATCTGGACGAAGTTCAGCTGAAGGTGGACGGGTAATCACACGTTCAGGAATTACAGGCGTTTCAGAAATGCTGTTACGATACTTCGCCAATTCAAACACGATGGTTTTATAAACGTCTTTCAGTACTGCAAAACCACCCACCATATCGCCATATAAAGTACAGTAACCGACAGAAAGTTCAGATTTATTGCCTGTTGAAAGCACTAAATTACCAAATTTATTAGATAAACCCATCAACAGTGTGCCACGCGCACGAGCTTGAAGGTTTTCCTCTGTTGCATCAGCAGGTGAGTTGCCAAAGAAAGGATAGAGCGTTTGCATGAAACTGTTTACAATTGGATGAATTTCAGCAATACCAAATGTCACTCCCATACGCTTTGCTTGCTCAGTAGCATCTTCAACACTGATTTGAGAGGTATAAGTATAAGGCATCATTACCGCTTGAACTTTATCCGCACCAATGGCATCAACAGCAATTGCAAGCGTTAAAGCGGAGTCAATACCTCCTGATAATCCAAGAATTACACCAGGAAAGCCTGAGCGTTGCACATAGTCACGTGTTGCTAAAACTAAACCTTGGTAAATCTCAGCCATGGTACTTAAAGCAGGTGCAGTTTCGACGACTTGATAGCTTTTGTTTTCGATTTGGTATTCTGTAAAGTAGAGGTCTTCAATGAAGCTCGGTGCTTGTAATGCAACTTCGCCTGATTGGTTAATCACAAAACTTGTACCATCAAAAATCAGATCGTCTTGCCCACCGACTTGGTTGACGTAAACCAAGTGCAAATTCAATTGTTTCGCTAATTCTTTCAGCGTTACGATACGGTGTTGAGGTTTACCAACTTCATAAGGTGAAGCATTGAGTACCAATACGCTTTCGACATTCAATTGAGCTAACTGTTGAACTGTATTGAGTGACCAGACATCTTCACAGATCAATACACCAAACTTATGACCCAAGTATTCAAAAACGAGGTGTTGATGACCTTCATTAAAATAACGCTTTTCGTCAAATACACTATAGTTAGGTAAATTTTGTTTGTTATAAATACCGAGTACCTGACCATCTTTCATGACAGCAGCAGCATTATAACGTTGACCATCATCTGTAAGATTTACAAAACCAAATACCAAAACAATATCTTTGATCGTGGCTAGTTTTTCAAAAGCTTGAGCTGTACGTTTAGCTAAGCTTGGGCGTAGAAATAAATCTTCAGCTGGATAGCCGATAATAGAAAGTTCGGGGAAAACAATAATTTCAGCATTCTGTTTTTTTGCTTCATTGGCTTGCTCAATCATCTTTTGAACATTTGAATCAAGATCACCAATGAATGGAGAGAATTGCGCAAGAGCAATTTTAAAACTTTTCATTTAAACCAAATCCTATTCCAATAGGGTAATTTATATACATTTTGTTGATTTTTAAAATGTAGTTATTCAACGTATGTATATATAGACACAACAAAAACTGCCAAAGGGCGAAGCTATAAAATCATCAAAAAATCATCAAAAATCTTTATTTTTTTGCAAGGCAAAAATTTCAGACATTGAGTATTTTAACTAAAAAAATGTCAGAAGCTAGTGATTCATCAAGTTTATTCAGTGCAGCATCAATGACACCATGAATTTAGAGTATTTTTTTTGTAGAAACTAGTGATTTTTCATTATTTTTTGCTTTTTACATCGGAATTAATGTTCTTTTTAAAAAAATCATGAAATAGATCACAAAAAAGTCCGAAGCAAAGCGAAAAGTGTCAAATTTTAGCTTTGATTTAATTCAAAATGATATTTTCAATTCGATTTAAATAAATGTCTTTAGCGATGTCTCCTTGTTGCTCGATATTATAGTCAAAATAAGACTTTCCTTGAACCAAAGTATAGCGATAAGGGTTATAGCGACCAAAACTAAGATACATTGCAGACTGCAAAATTGCACCTTTTAGCAGGACTTTTTCATGGCGTTGGTATTGATAGATATGGGCCATTTCATGAATGAATACAGCTTGATAGGCTAAACTCATGCATGAAAAATCTTCACAATAATCGGCATCTTTTAAATGAATATAGCCATTAGGTGCCATTAAGATGCCAACGGGTTGCCAAGGCAAATATGGGTGATTCATGATTTTTACCTGATCATAATCAATCAAGTCACCAAACACAGTTCGGCTAATTCGAATTTCTCCATTTGTTAATGGGCGATATTTAAATTGATCAATTTTGAGTATTTTTGCTAAGCGCCAAAAGTAATTCAACATTGTTAGCAGGGATTAAAATAAAGTTAGAATCAGTTTAGCATTGAATATAGGACAGCCAAATAACAATCAATTTTATAATGATGAGGAAGTCCAACGAGATCATCTGTATCAATTAAATATGCTTATCTGTGACTCACAAATTTTCTAAGAATCTTGATAAAAGTATAGGGTCTGTGGACAATTCGTCTATGTTTGCGACTAGGTGTGTTTTTTAGGCGATTCTAGGCGCGAAATACGAAATTTAGTCATTCTAAATAAGTAGTTCGTAACGACGAAGCGACAAAAAACACGCTAGTCCCCGCTGCGCCTTGCGCTGCAAACAAAGCAGTGCTTTGTTCTTGCTCAGGGTTGTGGCTAAAATTATCTCAGGCTACGTTATGAAACTTAAAAATAGTCTCGCTATTCTCTTCATTTCCTTGCGGAGTATACTCCTCATACCTGCTCAATTTTAACCTACAACGCAAGCCATTTATGAAATGTCCACAGACCCTAAAGTTCATTGGATTGAATGAGATTGAAATCAAATCATTTTTATGAAATGACGCTATGCAATTTCAAGTCCTACAATAAAAGTATGAATAATATTTAATATTTGCTGAGGATTTTCTTTATGTGGCATATGCTTTGCACCTGCAATAATTTCTAATTGAACTGTTTTAGTTGCATAATCGATAAACTGTTGAGGTTGAGCCAAAGAGCCATATTCATCCAGTTCTCCATGAATGACCAAGAGAGGACATTGTATTTGTGTTATCGTGTCTCTTAACTGCCAATGGCGGAATTGGGAAGATAACCATGTTTCAGTCCAAGCATTTAAAACCCATTGAGCTTTTCCTCCATGATATTTTTTAAGACGATTCATTTGTCCTAGATGTTGAAAGTTGGTTTTGGCATCTTGAATTCCAGTAAGGGTTTGTTGTTCTACAAAAGCCTGTGCTGAAATGGTGATTAAGGCTTTACATTGCTCTGGATACTGAACAGAACAGTGAGTTGCCATCCCACCGCCTACACTATGTCCCATCACCATAAAATCTTGAATTTTGAATTGCTCTATAATGACTGAAAAACCTTCTATTGCTTCATTTTTTACAAAATCAATATCCAAGAAGTCGGGATGGGGAGATGATTGTCCAAAACCTAATCGATCGTAGGCAATCACTTGGTGTCCTGTTATTTGGGCAAGTCGTTCAGGGAATTCTCGCCAAAGTTCTACTGAGCCCAAAGAATCATGCAAAAGAATGATTGGTGTAGTTGAGTGCTGATCAGGCGACCATGACTTTACATAAAGTTTTGCGACGGAGGAATATGATTTTATATCTAGCCAAGCTTCAACAATTTTAATATTAGACACGTCAGTCTCATTTCTTCATCAAATCAATCTGTGACTCACCATAACGACTTTTTAAACTCAGGTCCAAGTTAAGTGGATGATTAAAAATGTCCTCTCGGGTCATTATTTATCAGCAAATACACTTGTTTCAGTTATTTGTCTGACACTTTGTTGGATAGTCATAAATTGCCAATCGATTGACCGTAAATGCTAATGGTATTTGATGCAATATGTCTTAATTTCGGCTGTATAAAAGCATGGTTTTGACTAGGAATGTGAATTTGTACTGGATTTTTAGACAAAGCTTTGCACTATAGATAAACAGATGAGGTTTTATATGTTGCTTGCTAAACCAGTCAAAAAGGTCTTTGCAAAAGTTTTTCCCAGCCAATTGGTGGATTTAACTGAGCAGGTTGCTAATATTCCGATTCGTCATTTTGATTTTAAATTCAGCCCTGATGAGCTGGATGTTAAATTTTTTATGCAAAAGGAATGGGCGACTGCTTATTTTGCAGCACTTTCAATTTTTTTGACTTATGGCGAAGAATTGGTGATTGAAACTGCACGTCACCATCGTGACCAAATCAAAGATCCAATCTTGAAACAGCGTTTAACCAGTTTAATTGGGCAAGAGGCGATTCATTCTAAAGTCCATGAAGAATATAATGAAACGATGATTCCCAATCATTTGCCAGTACAACTATACCGTTTTCTTGCTGAACAAGTATTTAATAATACTTTTCTAAAATTTCCACAGCCATTGAAGCTTTCAATGATGGCTGGAATCGAGCATTTCACTGCTGTTTTTGCTCAATATGCCATGACACACCAAGATATTTTTAATCATTCACTTGATGAAAAAACACGTGCTTTATGGTTGTGGCATATGCTTGAAGAATCTGAACACAAAGATATTGCATATGATACCTATCAAGTTCTTTCAGCAAATTATAGTTTACGCATTTTAGGATTCTTTATTGCCTTAATTACGCTTGGGGTAGGTGTCGGTGCAGGTGCATTATTTTTGCCGTTTTTACGGCGCCCGCAAAATACCTTGAGTTTAAGCTTTTGGAGAGAAGCGAAGGGGAGTTGGTATTTACTCTTTGGCTTAAAGGATGGGGTGTTTGGCAGTAGTTTAGGGCATATTTTTGATTATCTGCGTCCAAGCTTTCATCCCAATGATCATGACACCAGTGAACTATTGGACTATTTCAAGAAAGAGCTGCTTGATCCAGAGACAGGAACGCTGACACCATATTTTATCAAAGAATTTACGCCAGCGATCCGTAACTAAACCTGAGTGAATTGAACATCTTTTTAAACAAGAGTGACTAGGGGCTGTGGACAATTCGTCTATGTTTGCGACTAGGTGTGTTTTTTAGGCGATTCTAGGCGCGAAATACGAAATTTAGTCATTCTAAATAAGTAGTTCGGAACGAAGAAGCGACAAAAAACATGCTAGTCCCCGCTGCGCCTTGCGCTGCAAACAAAGCAGTGCTTTGTTCTTGCTCAGGGTTGTGGCTAAAATTATCTCAGGCTACGTTATGAAACTTGAAAATAGTCTCGCTATTCTCTTCATTTCCTTGCGGAGTATACTCCTCATACCTGCTCAATTTTAACCTACAACGCAAGCCATTTATGAAATGTCCACAGACCCTAAATGGTTGCTCTTTTTTTTGTATTGCTTAATAGCACATTTGACCCGTTTTGATTTCTCAACACATCACAGAACTTATCTTCATGGGACATTTTCTATCTTGAAGAACAACACTGCAGAGTAATTGTTAGACAATCCGTTGTGGTTGTCATAATTTGCTAATCGAATGTCTGCATATGCCAATGGTAATTGACAAAGCATGTCGTAATTTTTAGTGATCAAATTAGAGTTTTTACTCAAAAGGCAAGCTGTGCCATGTGTTAAATAGACCTGTGCACGGGTGACCAGATTAAATGAATAAAGAGTATTTTCTATGTTCGTGAAACCGTTAAAAAAAGCTGTTGCTAAAATGTTTGCTGCAGCGCCATTTAGTTTGGCAAATCAAACACCGATTATTCCTATTCGGCATATGAAATTTGATTTTGATCCAGCAAAACTCGATCACAGATTTTATATGGATGCCGAGTTAGCAAGTGCTTACTTTGCTTCATTGTCAATTTTTTTGACACGCGGTGAAGATTTGGTGATTGATACTGCACGATATCATCGTGATTTCATCACTGATCCTTTGCTTAAGCAACGTGTAACATCATTGATTGGTCAAGAAGCCATTCATTCTAAAATGCATGAAGAGTTAAACGAAGCCTATTTAATTCGTGATTTGCCTGTAAAGCTTTTCCGTACTTGGGCAGGATGGGCGTTTGAATATGGATTTGAACGTCTTCCTCAGCCAATGAAACTTTCATTGATGGCGGGAATTGAACATTTCACGGCTGTTTTGGCTGAATACATGATGAATCATGAGGAAATTTTCTTCCGTTCTCAAGATGAAAAACAGCGTGCGATCTGGATGTGGCATATGCTTGAAGAATCTGAGCATAAAGACATTGCCTTTGATGTTTTTCAAGAATTATCAAATAACTATTTATTACGTATTGCTGGATTTTTCCCTGCTTTGATCACGATTCTTGTATTGATTTCAGCAGCTTCATTTTTGGTTCCTTTTTATCGTAATCCAAAAAATTTAATCAGCTTACGTTATTGGAGTGAGATTCCTTACAATTTTCGCCTGATTTTTGGTTTAAAAGATGGGGTTTATGGCAGTAGCTTTAAGCATATTTTTGATTATCTACGTCCAAATTTTCATCCAAATGATCATGATACCTCTGAATTTTTGGAATATTACAAAGAAAAGTTGCTGAACCCTGAGAACGGTATTCTTACGCCTTATTTAACGAAAGAATTTTACCCGACATTGCGTTCGTAAAATAAAAAAATAGATGGATTGAAGAGATATGGGATTTTTTTCTAAAAAAGTAAAACCTAGCCAAAATGCTTATGCAGTGGTGACTGGTGCTGGCAGTGGAATTGGTCGTAGTTTTGCCTTGGAGCTTGCCAAGCGTGGTGGAACGATTGTTTGTGCTGATATTAATTTAGACGCTGCTCAAGAAACGGTAAATTTGATTGAGTCACAAACTTCTGGAAAAGCCTTTGCTGTGCAATGTGATGTTGGACTGAAAGAGCAAGTCAAAGCGCTGGCTGAACAGGCTGAAAAATTAATGAATCATCCTGTGAGTTTGGTTATTAATAATGCGGGTGTCGGTTTAGGTGGCAAGTTTGATGAAGTTTCTTTAGAGGATTGGCAATGGTGTATGCATGTCAATTTGTGGGGAGTGATTCACGGCTGTCATTACTTTGTCCCAAAGTTTAAACAACAAGGTCGCGGCGCAATTATTAATGTGGCTTCAGCGGCTGGTTATACCGCAGCACCAGAGATGACGGCTTATAACGTGACCAAATCCAGTGTATTGGCTTTGTCAGAAACCCTATCCGCTGAACTTCGCAAAGACAATATTCGCGTCAATGTGTTATGTCCAACATTGGTACCAACCAATATTATGAAAAATGGTCGTTTACCGGGACATTACGCAGGGCTAGCCGATGATTTGCTAATGAATCATGCATTTACCACCAGCGATCAAGTTGCTATCAAGACCTTAAATAATCTGGATGCAAACAAGCTTTATACCATTCCGCAACCCGATGCAAAGCTGTTCTGGATTATGAAACGTGCTTCGCCAGCATTGTATGCCAAGGTGTTGGGTATTGGTTATCCATTATTTAATAAATACGTAAAATAAGATTTGAGTAGACGAATATGACGACTGAAACCACTTTAGATACACATCCAGAAGATAAAAGCGTGAAAAAGACGACAACGCAAACAACGTTGGAAGAGATTAAGCATGTGACTCAACCGAGCACAACACAATCTGCAAATACAGAAGAGAAACCGCTAGAAGTAAAAACAGTATCCAAACGTACTCAGGCTTCTACCACAGCAAAAACCAAGTCTGAAACGCCAGCTAAAGCTGCGGTAAAGTCGACTCAACCAAAAGCTACAACTCAAACAACAGTGAAACCAGAGAGCGCTGAACAGACTGCTGATAAAAAAGTAACCAATGCTCAGAAAAAACAGCCCGTTCATACCTACGATACTATTGTGGTCGGGGCAGGTATTTCTGGAATTGCTGCGGCTTATCAAATGAATCAAGTGGGCTATCATGACTATGTTGTACTAGAAAAAGCCAACCGTGTTGGTGGTACGTGGCGTGATAACAATTATCCAGGTTGCGGTTGTGATGTGCCATCTGCGCTTTATTCTTTTTCATTCTCTCCTAGTCATAAATGGAGTCACCTGTTTGCCAAACAGCCTGAAATATTAAGTTATTTAGAAGAGGTGGTGGAAAAATACGACCTCGGTAAGAAAATTGAATTTAATAATGAATTGATCAGTGCCAAATGGGATGAAGTACAACATATTTGGCACTTAGAAACAGCTAAAGGCGCTTATCAAGCAAAAACAGTGATTTTTACTACAGGTCCAATTACTGAACCTTCGATGCCTAAATTAAAAGGTATTGAAACATTCAAGGGGGAAATGTTTCACTCTGCACGTTGGAATCATGATTATGATTTAACAGGTAAACGTGTGGCTGTCATTGGTACGGGCGCTTCAGCAATTCAATTTATTCCACAAGTTCAACCTTTAGCGAAACAATTGATTGTGTTCCAGCGTACAGCACCCTGGGTACTTCCTAAGGCTGACATGGAATTGAATGAAACTGCGAAAGGGATTATTTCTAGATTTCCAGTCATTCAACAAACTTGGCGCAACAGTATTGCTCAGATTTTAAATGGGATTAACTTTGGGTTACGCAATCCGAAAGTACTCGAACCTGTCAATTTTTTAAGTAAGCAATTACTCAAATTACAAATTAAAGATGAAAAACTGCGTAAAGACGTGACCCCTAACTTTACCATTGGATGTAAGCGTTTATTGTTTGCAAACAATTATTATCCAGCCTTACAACAAGACAATGTTAACCTTGTACCTCATGGTTTGGTAGAAATAGACGGTAATACGGTGATTGCAGCCAATGGTGAGCGTCATGAAGTTGATGTGATCATTTGGGGAACAGGTTTTGAAGTTTCTCATCCGCCGATTGGTAAACGTGTTTATGATGCCAATGGTCAAGTCCTTGCAGAGCGATGGAAAAACAGTTCTCCTGAAGCGTATTTAGGTGCAAGCATTGAACATGTTCCCAATGCATTCTTGGTCTTGGGTCCAAATATTCTGGTCTATGATTCATTTATTGGTATTGCAGAAGCGCAAGTCGGCTATATTGTTGATGGTTTACTAAAAATGCGTGATCAGAAGTTCACCCGTTTTGAAATTAAGGGGGATGTGATTACCAAACATAATCGACGTCTACAAAAGCACCTAAAAACAACGGTATTCAATGCAGGTGGCTGTAAGTCTTATTATCTGGATGAAAATGGACGAAATTTTGCGGCATGGCCTTGGTCATTACAAGAGCTTCGTAACCAGCTCAAACAGCTTGATTTAAATCACTATACAGTGACCCAAAAGCAATAAAACCTTTAATAGTTTGAGATTTTGATCAGATAGCCCTAAATTTATTTAGGGCTTTGCTGTTTTGTGCAAATGTAATTTGAGAATAATGATCTCTGCGACAATTAAATTAACCACCCAACCTAACCAAGACTCCAATTGATAGATATGTACAGGTGTCAGCCAATCAAAATAGGGTTGCAAAGTGTAAAGTCCCATTTTCCATGTTCTTAAACTTAATGCAGAAAGGCTGAGAGCGAAGCTCCGAATCATCCAGTCACGATGTAAAATCCAACGTTTTTTGAATAAAAAGTACAAAGCGGTTAGGGTCGTGACTGCCCAGAGTGAACTTAATAAGATAAAGCTGATTTGTGTGGATAACCCTCCAGCTGCTGAAAAAGCTAGAATTAAACCACTGGGTAAAGAAAACCCTAAAATGGTGATCAGATACAGCCAACCACTCCAGCGATGAATTCGGGGAAAACGCGTGCGAAAGACACGGAAAAACTGTGTAAATCCAGCGATGAGTACAAAGCTACTGCTGATCACATGGATTTTAAAAGCCGTCTGCCAAGGTTGAGTATTGACTACATCTTGCTTAAGCAATAAAAAATGCTGTTCTGTGTTCCAAGGAAAATATTGCAAACATATTGCGACCATGAGGTAACACAGATAGGCATAGACCAAGAGAGAAACTATACCTAAACTTATCGTGGGCAGATTGTTTTTTATTTTTGCCATACTGTTATGTAATAAAACGGGTTCAGTAAATTATAATCAAAGATATATCCAAACACAGTGTTTATATTTGGATTGAATTTGATTTTTTTTGCATTATGTTGCACCACAAATACGATAATTTGTTTTAAAATTACCGTGAATATGTATCACTCATCGTCATAACAAATAGGAATAACAATGAATAAGCGATTAATAACATGTATCGGGCTTTCCGCAATTTTTACTCAAAGTGGCTATGCACTGGATATTCAACAGTTACAGAAATCTTGGTCTGGAAAATATGATGAACAAAAAATCGGTGTTTTTATTCAATCCATAGATCGAAATCAGGTCAAAGGTTACAGTATTTTGGGTAAGAACAAACAGAACTTCACAGGTAAGGTGCAGAACACAGCTCAAGGCTATAAAATTACCGCAACTGAAAGCGGTGCACCTTCAAGCAGTGGGGTATTTACTTTTGTAGTGAGCCATAGTCAACCTAATCTGTTGGAGTCGAGTTGGGAGTCTACAACAGCAAAAGTAAAACCTAAATATTTTGACTTAAAACCGCAACAATGTCGTTATCAAAAAGATGTGGGTGATTATCCTGTTGCTTCTCAACGTTTATTGAAAGATCAAGATATACAAATTCCCGCAGAAGAACTGGATTGGATGCGTAATGAAATTTATGCGCGACATGGTTATTCATTTGCAAATCGTGAAATTGCCAATCAATTTGCTGATCAAAACTGGTATATGCCATGTAGTACCAATGTAGAAAACCAATTAACTCAGATTGAAAAAACCAATATTCAACGAATTAAAAAAATACGTCCATACATGGCTAAAATGGAATGGGGACGTTAAGCACACAATCAATCACAAAATCTGAGCGTTTATTTTATGCTTTACTATTCTTCAGTTCGATTGAGTACTATGGTTTTTGTTCTAAGTGCATCTGCCTTGAGTTTTGCAGCAACTCCTACAGAACAAGCAGTGATCAACAGTATAACGAACCTAAACGATTCTCAAGCGACACCCGCCAAAGCGATCATGATTGATTATATGAAAGAGGTTCATTTGTTGTCTGGAGAGCTGGCTTATCTCTCTGGTGTAACATTTGAAAATGCTGGACGAAATTTTTGGGGAGGCTATATATTGACGCGCCCAAAGTTAAAACAATCTCGAATACTTGAGTTCGGTGGTCAAGCCAATGATTTCACAGTCCATACGGTGCAATATCGAGCAAAACCAATCGATTTGGTTGAAATAGAGTCTGCAGGCTCGGGGCAGGGGCAAGTTTCCCAGACAACTGATTTAGTCTATTTTGATGGGTGGAAAGCTAAAATTATTGCAACTGCTGAATCTTCGAGTCATCCGGGGCGTTTTAGTGAGAAGTTGGGCGAGGAAGATTGTAAAACGGGTGGGGAAATTGTTTCAAGTTTAAAGATTTTACCCAGTCGCAATGAAGTGATTAAAACTATTCAATCATCCAATGCATGTAAAAATGCAAAAGTAGCAACCCAAACGGAAAGAATCAAAATCGTACTATAAGTGCTCTTGTTGATTGCAGTGTTCGGTGATTCGATCAGATCGGATTCACTTTTTCCACCTCTGAAGAAATGAAGCATCATCTGTGCAAAGTCATTAAACTTTAAACATAAGGCAGGGTGGTCACAACCCTCATATCATCACCCAATATATTCGATGGTTAATTTTATTATTGAAGATAAACGATATTTTATTGTATGTGTTTTTCATAAACTCACTATGCAATAAAGTACGGAATTTTATATTTATTATACGCATCAATGGCATATAGCTTTTCAAAAAAGCGCACAGTCAAAAGGTTCTGCGCTTTTTTGATTGATATGGGAGTTAAATTGCTTGGGTATTTTCATTTAGCCAGTTTAAAACATCACCTTCTAAGTGGGGCGCTAATCGTTCTCTGACTATTTGATGGTATTGGTTCAGCCATGCTTTTTCATCATCATTTAACAACTCTAAAATAATACAGCTTCGGTTAATCGGGCACAGTGTGAGTGTTTCGAATTCTAAGAACTGACCATAAGTCGTATCTTCAAAATGCTTAATTTTGTTGACGACAAGATTTTCAATTCGAATCCCATACTTTTCTTGATGGTATAAGCCTGGCTCATTAGAGCTAATCATGCCTTCACGCATCTTGGTAAAAGATGTCGCTGGCGCATAATAAGAGATGACTTGAGGTCCTTCATGAACATTCAATGCATAGCCTACACCGTGACCTGTACCATGACGATAATCCAAACCATATTTCCACAGGGTTTGACGTGTGATCGAATCTAAAAGAGGTGATTCAATGCCTTCTGGGAAGACAGTTTGAGCAAGCGCAATATGACATTTCAATACCAGCGTATAATCACGTTTTTGTTCAATACTTGTGTTTCCGATAGGGATAACTCGGGTGATATCTGTCGTACCATCTGCATACTGCGCACCTGAATCAATCAGTAACAAGCCGTCACCCGTGATTTCACTGAAACTTTCTTCAGTTGCTCGATAATGGGGTAGCGCCCCATTGGCATTAAAACCTGCAATCGTTGAAAAACTTAGTCCTAGAAAGTCCTTTTGCTTGGCGCGGAAACCAGTGATCATCTCATCGATCGTCAATTCATTGATGGATTCATTATTTGTTAGCGCTGTATCTAACCATTGAAAAAAATGGCACAAAGCAACCCCATCTTTGATCATGGCATTGCGCACATGCTGAATTTCTGAAGGGTGTTTCTGGGATTTAAATAATGTGCTGGGATTGATATCTAGAATCAAGTGATTATGGTGTTCAATCGCTTGTGTATGAGCAATCGATGTTTTTGCTGGAGCAATTAAAATATTTTGTTGTTTAAGTTCGACCAAAAACTCGATGCTTGCGTTATAAGGTAAGATTTCGATGTTATCCAAAGCAAATCTTCGCTGCATTTCAGTCGAAAGTTTTGCATCATCAATGAAAAGCACAGTTCGAGAATGATCTATATATAAGTGTGCTAAGAACACGGGATTATATTCAACATCACTGCCTCTGCAATTTAAAATCCAAGCAATATCATCGAGTGCAGAAATAAAATGCCCCGTTGCTTTTTTCTGAATAAGTTTGTGACGGATCGCTTTTATTTTTTCTAAGCGTGTTTGCGTATTAAAATCATCTGCCATTTGCCAAATGGGTTGTAGGGGCAGTGCTGGGCGTTCAGTCCAAATTTCATCAATTAAATCGAAGTCTGTTTGGATAAAGAAATTGTGTTCTATTGCAAGCGCTGATAATGCGCTATATTGTTGAGTTGAAATGGTATTTCCATTGACACAAATTTTTGCATCTTTGGCTAAATGTTGTGAAAGCCAAGACAAATGTGTTGAAGCAGGATCAGGTGTCTGCTTTTGTAAAACGTAACCTGTATTTTCCAGTTGCTGTTCGGCTTGTACCCAATATCGACCATCTACCCATAAACCTGCAAAGTTTTGAGTGACGACAATTGTGCCAACTGAACCTGTAAAGCCTGTTAGCCATTGGCGTATTTTCCAATAATCAGGTAGATACTCTGACATATGTGGATCTGCACTCATGGCGATAAAAGCATCCTGCTGATATTTCTTCATAATTGTACGAAGGTTTTCTAATTTGTTGGCAGGTGATAAAGCGTTCATACTTTTTCCAATTGCATATCAAGAGATTTTTGAGAGGGAGTCGATGATTGATTGAGTAATTTACGAATCGGTTTTTTCATTAACCATAGAACGAGTGCGCCTAGAAGTAAAGCGATGACACATCGCATAAATAGGAGGGGTAATTGCTCAACTTCATTGATAGAAACATGACCACCGATTAAACCTGCCATCAAATTCCCTAAAGCAGATGCTGTAAACCAAAGTCCCATCACTTGTCCACGAATGATGGTTGGAGCAAGTTTGGTCATTGTTGAGAGCCCAACAGGGCTTAAGCATAATTCACCTAGCGTTAAAAGCAGGAGGCTTGATGCGATCCACAATGCAGAAACAGTTCCACCATTTTGGGTGATCAAGTAACTGGCAATGCTCATCACGAGGAAACCACCCGCAGCGAGGAGTAAAGCAATAATGAATTTGGTGATATAGCTAGGGTCACGATTTTGTTTGCCCAATTTAACCCAAAGCCATGCCAGGATCGGTGCGAAAATAATAATGAAAAGTGGGTTAATCGATTGAAACCAAACGGCGGGTATTTCAAAGCCAAAGAATTGGCGGTCTGTAAAGTCTTGGGCGAAAAGATTAAAAGATGTTGGTTTTTGTTCAAATGCTGACCAGAACAGTGCAGCAGTGATAAGTAAAATAAAACAGATGATGATTTGTTTTTTCTCGGTATTATTCAAACCTGCAAAGAGCAATAGATAGCAGAAATATAAGGCAATACAAATACAAATTGTGATTGTGAAATATGTGGCGATCTGAATTGGATTGATGTTGATTATGCCAAGAGAAACTAGAGCGATAATCAGACCAACAACTGCAAGAAATCCTATGATCATTTGGGGTGCTTTAGGATTGTAATGTACAGGACGAGCCCAGTTATTTTCATTGCCACGCACATGATTAAATTGTTTTAATTGAGGCACAGTGATTAACTTAAAAATAAGTAAGGCGATTAACATTCCAACCCCACCGATGCCGAATCCCCAGTGCCAACCATGTTCTTTTACCAATAAACCAGTCAATAGTGGGGCAGTCAATGAACCTAGATTAATTCCCATATAAAAAATGGAAAATCCTGCATCACGCCGTGAATCTTGAGCCTGATATAAAGTGCCAACAATGACGGAAATACAGGTTTTAAATAAACCAGAACCGATCACAATCAAAACTAAACCAAAATAAAAAAAGAAATGTCCAAATAAGGCTGCCAATGCAATGGATAAATGTCCGAGTGCGATGATCAGTGAGCCATACCACACAGCGCGCTCTTGACCGAGATAATTGTCAGCAACCCATCCACCCAATACGGTCATTAAATACATACTGCCTGCAAATAAGCCGACAATTGCTGATGCTGTTGGACGATCTAAACCGAGACCGCCATCAGCAACTAAAGCCGCCATATAGAGGATTAATAGAGGGCGAATACCATAATAGGAAAAACGTTCCCAAAGCTCGGTAAAAAATAAACCTTTTAATGGTTTAGGGTGACCAAAAAAAGCTTGGTCTGGGTCGTGCACTTGTTTGGATAAATGTTGAGGCATCTTCAATTCCTTTGAAAATGTATGATTAAAAATTTTTAAACAATATATAAAATAAAGTTATTTGTGGGTGTTTTATAAAGTAGTGATTTGTAAGTTTTATCATTAACATATAAATTTGAGCTTTCAATGCTTATTATTAATATTGTTATATTTTGATTTTTAAAGAATTTTAAAATAATTAAATTGTGCCAGTTGGTGTGAAAATTGGTATGAATATGTAATAAAAAACCACCCCAAAGGGTGGTCTCTTGTTCGATCTGAACGCGTAACGAATTAACGTTTGATATCGCGTTGAGTTTCGCCAGTATAAAGTTGACGAGGACGACCGATCTTGTAAGGTCCGCTGTGCATTTCTAACCAGTGGCTGATCCAACCCACAGTACGTGCAAGCGCAAAGATTACAGTAAACATTTCTGTTGGGATACCAATCGCTTTAAGGATGATACCTGAGTAGAAGTCTACGTTCGGGTAAAGTTTACGTTCAATGAAGTACGGGTCGCTTAACGCAATACGTTCAAGTTCCATTGCAAGCGCAAGTTGTGGATCATTGATACCAAGTGCACTTAACACTTCGTCACAAGTCTCTTTCATAACTTTCGCACGTGGATCGAAGTTTTTATAAACTCGGTGACCGAAGCCCATAAGTTTAACTTCTTTAGTTTTAACTTTTTCCATGAACGGCGCAACGTTTTCTACAGTGCCAATTTCATCAAGCATCTTAAGAACGGCTTCGTTTGCACCACCGTGAGCAGGTCCCCAAAGCGCAGCAATACCTGCAGCAATACAAGCGTAAGGGTTAGCACCAGTAGAACCAGCTAAACGTACTGTAGACGTAGAGGCATTTTGTTCATGGTCAGCATGAAGCGTAAATATACGGTCCATTGCTTTAGCAAGAATAGGGTTAACTTTATAGTCACGATCTGCTGGAGTAGCAAACATCATGTATAAGAAGTTTTCAGCATAGCTTAAATCGTTACGTGGATATACGAACGGTTGACCGATAGTATATTTGTAAGTCCAAGCAGCTAAAGTAGGAATTTTAGCAACTAAACGAACTGCAGTGATTTCACGGTGATCTACGTTTTCAACGTCAAAACCATTGTGATAGAACGCAGATAACGCACCAACAACACCACACATCACAGCCATTGGATGAGCATCACGACGGAAACCATTGAAGAAACGGCTTACTTGGTCATGAACCATAGTGTGGTTGCGGACTTTGTTTTCGAAGTCTGATTTTTGTTCAGCAGTTGGAAGCTCACCGCTTAACAATAAATAGCAAGTTTCTAAGTAAGAAGCTTGAGTCGCAAGTTGAGCAATAGGATAGCCACGGTGTAAAAGAACGCCTTTATCACCATCGATGAAAGTGATTTTAGACTCGCAAGAAGCTGTCGCCATAAAACCAGGATCAAAAGTAAAGTGACCTGAAGCCAACACATCCTTAACGTCGATTACATCTGGGCCCAATGTGCCGCTGTAAATTGGTAATTCAATTTTTTTGCCATCAAGCTCTAGAACGGCTTTCTTGCCAGTTGCTGCAGACATTCAATAGATCTCCTGTCCTGGTGGATATTTTATCTAACTTGCTTAGTCATCTTGTAATGCACAAGTCAGACGGATCAAAAATTGCTATTTAGCTTAGTGAGTACTGAAATTTTGTCAATTATACTTATGGATGAAAAAGTCATGTTTTCATCTACAGTTAGTCCAACTTTAACCAGTTAGATTGAGCATCAAATTTCAGAGTCGGTCAGTATAATAAGGTAAATTCAGAGTTAGGTGCAGAAAAATAATTAGGATTGCTAGACAGGAAATGGCATTTTAGACCAATATTTTGATGTTTTTGTAAGCCAAATTCCTTAGATTCCATGTTTTAAAAACTTCTAAATTTCACGACTTACATAGCTTTTAATGTAATGGCAGTATGAAAAGCATCCAAATGAAATGATGAAATATTTATTTTCATTTTAGTGCTTAATTGATTAAAAAATAGTTTTTGAATCTAGTTTTTGGTACAAAAAACACCCAAAACAACCGTTAAATCAGGTTTTGCATGTTGTTAAAACAAGCAAATGTGCGGAATATTGAGCAGTCAAAATTGAATTATTCACAAACTAAGTCGTTCTTTCTTATTGTAAAGCTTTAAATTAAATCACAGAATAAAATAATGACCATTAAAAATGAAAATAAAGCGATATTTAGAAGCGACATAATGGGTATCTGTATAGGGTTAAATTGAATACAGCATTTAAAATTCTAGGATAATGGTAGGAGAGGACGCTTTTGTCCGTATTGTTGTGCTTTAGTCTAAATTTATGAAAATAATATCCACCATTATGATGTCGAAAAGTATTATGTTTAAAAATCATAAAAAATAAAGAGATAGCGCTAAATGCTTGATTTAAAATATTGATATAAGCTTACAAATGAATGTAAATGATTCTTATTTGAGTGTTTTTTAAAGAAAAAGCCAATTTCGACAGTTTGTAATTTGACTGTTCACGTTTTATAATTCAGTGTCGTTTAAAGTTCAGACAATTTAACTTGTCTGACAATGCTAGCTTTCCTTCGAATTAATTCCAACAAACTCCGGATGGAGTTTTTACTTACAGGATGCCCGCTGTGAAAAGCAACAGACCTGTCAATTTGTCCATGGGTCAAGTTTTAGATGTAAACTTAAAATCCCCTGTGGCTATTGCATCAATTCTACACCGTCTTTCAGGTGTCATCGTATTTTTACTCGTACCGGTACTTTTGTGGCTTTTAGACAAGTCTTTGTCTTCGCCTGAAGGTTTTGCTCAAGTTCAAGCAATCTTTGGTGGCTTCGTTGTACGCTTCATCGTATGGGTATTTGTCGCTGGTTTATTATTCCATTTCATTATGGGTATTAAGCATCTACTTGCTGACCTAGGTTTTGCTGAAGAGTTGCAAAGTGGTCGCGTAGCAGCAACTATTGCATTAATCTTGGCTGTGATAGCAATTATCGCATCATTCGTATGGATTGTTCTCTAATGAAAAGTGCTACAGGTTTAACGGGGTCAGGTTCTCGTGATTGGTATATCCAACGCGTAAGTGCTGTTGTTCTAGCTGTTTATACTGTTGTGGTATTAGGTTGGATTCTGTGCAATGGCGGATTTAACTATGAGCAATGGTTCGGCTTTATGATGACACTTCCAATGAAGATTTTATCTTTATTGGCAGTCTTATCTCTTGTTGCGCATGCTTGGATTGGCATGTGGCAAGTATTCACTGACTATGTGACTACTCGTCAAATGGGGCCTTCAGCTTCAGGTTTACGCATCGTGTTAACTTCAGCAGTGATTATTGCTGTAATTGCATATGCGATCTGGGCAATCCAGATTTTTTGGGCGAATTGATAGGAAGATGTCATGGGCGCTTTAACCCCTAAAGAAGATTATTCAAATATTCCAAGCCAGTTCTTCGATGCAGTCATCGTTGGTGGTGGTGGTTCAGGTATGCGTGCTTCGTATCAACTTGCTCAAGCAGGTTTGAAAGTTGCAGTGCTAACTAAAGTATTCCCAACACGTTCTCATACTGTTGCGGCACAAGGTGGTATCGGTGCATCACTTGGTAATATGCAAGATGATAACTGGCACTATCACTTTTATGACACAGTAAAAGGTTCTGACTGGTTAGGTGACCAAGATGCAATCGAGTTCATGTGTCGTGAAGCACCTAAAGTTGTTTATGAACTTGAACACTTGGGTATGCCATTTGACCGTAACGCTGACGGCACAATTTATCAACGTCCGTTTGGTGGTCACTCTGCGAACTATGGTGAAAAACCAGTTCCTCGTGCATGTGCTGCTGCTGACCGTACAGGTCATGCGCTTCTTCATACGCTGTATCAAAGCAATGTGAAAATGGGTACTCAATTCTTTGTTGAGTGGATCGCATTGGATTTAATTCGTAACGAAGCAGGTGATGTACTCGGTGTAACTGCAATTGACCAAGAAACAGGCAAGATTGCAGTATTCCAAGCAAAAGCAACTTTATTCGCTACGGGTGGTGCTGGTCGTGTTTACCGTGCATCTACCAATGCTTATATTAATACGGGTGATGGTCTAGGTATGGCTGCACGTGCTGGTATTCCATTACAAGATATGGAATTCTGGCAATTCCACCCAACGGGTGTTGCTGGTGCGGGTGTATTGTTGACTGAAGGTTGTCGTGGTGAAGGTGCAATCCTTCGTAACAAAGACGGCGAACCGTTCATGGAGCGTTATGCACCAACTTTGAAAGACTTGGCACCACGTGACTTCGTATCACGTTCAATGGACCAAGAAATTAAAGAAGGTCGTGGTTGTGGTCCTAAAGGTGACTATATTCTTCTTGATATGACGCACTTAGGTGCGGACACGATCATGAAACGTTTACCTTCAGTATTCGAAATTGGTAAGAAATTTGCCAACGTGGATATTACCAAAGAGCCTATTCCAGTGGTACCAACAATCCATTATCAAATGGGTGGTATTCCAACGAATATTCATGGTCAAGTGGTTATTCCTGAAGCAGCTAAAAATGAACCAGGCTTCTATGCTGGATTTGATAAAGCAGCCAATGAATATACAACCAATGGCACAATGAATTACACAGTACCTGTAAAAGGGTTCTATGCAATTGGTGAATGTTCATGTGTATCTGTACATGGTGCAAACCGTTTGGGTACTAACTCACTTCTTGACTTGGTTGTATTCGGTAAAGCTGCTGGTGAGCACATCATTGATTATGTGACAAAACACCACGGTGATGATTATCAACCACTTCCAAATGATGTGCTTGAAAACACTTTGAAGCGTATTCGTCATTTAGATGATTCAACTTCTGGTGAAAATGCCCAAGAAGTTGCAGATGCGATTCGTGACATCGTTCAAGACCACGCAGGCGTATTCCGTACTCAAGCATTGCTTGATGAGGGTGTTAAACAAATCCTTGCGATTGAACCACGTGTACGTAACATTCATTTGAAAGACAAATCAAAAGTATTTAATACAGCACGTATTGAAGCTTTAGAAGTTGAAAACTTATATGAAGTCGCAAAAGCAACCTTGATTTCTGCTGCTGCGCGTAAAGAATGTCGTGGTGCACACACAGTTGTGGATTATGAATTGCCTGCTGATGATGAGCACTATTCATATGGTCGCCGTGATGATGAGTGGATGAAACATACGTTATGGTATTCAGCAGATAATCATCTTGAATACAAACCTGTACGTTACAGCCCATTGTCTGTAGACCCAATTGAACCTAAACCACGTACATTCTAATCGGGAGAGATAAGATGAGTAGAGGTACTCGTACGTTCGAAATCTACCGCTATGATCCTGATAAGGATAAAGCGCCGTATATGCAAACTTTTAAACTAGAGTTGACAGATAAGCATCGTATGTTGCTTGATGCACTTCTAGCATTGAAAGTTCAAGACGAATCATTGACATTCCGTCGTTCTTGCCGCGAAGGTATTTGCGGTTCTGATGGTGTGAACATCAATGGTAAAAACGGTCTTGCTTGCTTATGGAACTTGAACGATTTACCTGAAAAAATCGTCATTCGTCCATTACCTGGTTTGCCAGTGGTTAAAGATTTAGTTGTGGATATGAATCAGTTCTACGATCAGTATGACAAAATTCAGCCATTCCTGATCAATAATCAACCTGCGCCACCTAAAGAGCGTTTACAATCTCCAGAAGAGCGTGAACACTTAAATGGTTTGTATGAATGTATTCTTTGTGCATGTTGTTCAACTTCATGCCCATCATTCTGGTGGAACCCGGATAAATTCTTGGGTCCTTCAGCATTGTTGAATGCATATCGCTTTATCATTGACTCTCGTGATACAGCAACTCAAGACCGTTTATCACGTCTTGATGACCCATTCTCATTGTTCCGTTGTAAAGGAATCATGAACTGCGTATCTGTATGCCCTAAAGGTTTAAACCCAACAAAAGCAATCGGTCATATCCGTAGCATGTTGCTTGACCAAGCAGGTTAATACGACGTCAATAAAGAGCGCACATCCTAGATGTGCGCTCTTTTTTTTATGCAAATTCATTGAGGAGAGAGCAGGAAAAGAGAATGTTGTTTTTTATTGTGATGATTTGCGATAAAAGCGTTGAAAACAGAACAACTGACCCGATATAAATGGAGGGATAATAATTGATTATTTCTTGTATGTATTTCGCTAATTTATAGATGGTATGTGTCAAAAAAATCAATTGAAGTGGCAGATCATGTTACGATTTAACAAACCACTATATGTGAAAAAGTGACTTTGTTTTTGGTACATTTTTTCAACATAAGTGTGACTCAGATCGGTTTATAAATCTTTTTTATAGATGCCGTTTAGAACCGCTTTAGAAAAAGCAAAAAGTCTTTTGTTTTTTCTAAGTCGATTTGCAAAAAATTGCTCAGCCTCGGTTGAGTATATAAGTGAGTGATGATGCCAATGAAGGCGTTATGATTCATTGTATGCATTAGTAATAAGCTAATGTTTATAACGCCCCATGGTCATTAGTACCTGATGGGTGAATGTCAATTTACCGATTTGGCATTATCAATCATGGGAGTGCTTAAAAAGCACCCTCTAATGTTTTTGCAATAGGAAATGGGTCCACAAATGCAAGAAGTTGCTGACGCATTGCGTCTTGATACTGAACTTTCCGCTGACAGCGCAGCGTATATTGAAGAGCTTTACGAACAGTACCTTTCTTCTCCAACCTCAGTAGGTGAGGATTGGCGTCAATATTTCGATAAATTCCCTAAAGGCGACCAACCACACGGAAATATTCGTGAGCAATTCTTATTATTAGGTCGTAATTCAAGTCGTGTTCAGCCAGTGGTTCAAAGCGAAGTAAGTACTGAGCATGAACGTCGTCAAATCGGTGTATTGCAACTGATTGCAGCATATCGTAACCGTGGTCATCAAAAAGCAAAACTTGATCCACTTGGTTTGGCTAAACGCGAAGACGTGCCTGATTTAGACCTTGCTGCCCATGGTTTAACCAAGTCTGATTTAGATACGGTTTTCAATGCGGGTAACTTGGCGATTGGTAAAACTGAAGCCACTTTAGGTGAAATGGTTAACGCAATGGAAGCGACGTATTGTGCTTCTATTGGTGTAGAATATATGCACATCGTTGACACAAAAGAAAAACGTTGGATTCAACAACGCCTTGAAAGTGCGCGTGGTCAATTTGGCTTTTCAGCAGATCAAAAGAAACATGTACTTGAACGCTTAACAGCAGCTGAAGGTTTAGAAAAATTCCTTGGCAATAAATATGTTGGTGCTAAGCGTTTCGGTGTCGAAGGTGGTGAATCTTTCATTCCTATGGTGAACGAACTGATTCAACGTGCAGGTTCTGTAGGTTGTAAAGAAGTCGTTATCGGTATGCCTCACCGTGGTCGTTTAAACTTACTTGTCAATATCATGGGTAAAAACCCTGCTGATTTATTTGGTGAGTTTGAAGGTAAAGCACTGAATAAAAAAGGTTCAGGCGACGTAAAATACCATCAAGGTTTCTCTTCAAATGTAATGACACCCGGTGGCGAAGTTCACTTGGCTTTGGCATTTAACCCATCACATTTAGAAATCGTTGGACCTGTTGTTGAAGGTTCTGTACGTGCTCGCCAAGTCCGTCGTAAAGACATTGGTGGTGATGACGTATTGCCAGTGATTGTTCACGGTGATGCTGCATTTGCAGGTCAAGGTGTCAACCAAGAAACCTTCCAAATGTCGCAAACTCGTGGTTATACCGTAGGTGGTACAGTTCACATTGTAGTGAACAACCAAGTGGGTTTCACAACCTCTGATCCACGTGATGCACGTTCAACAGAATACTGTACTGATATCGCTAAAATGATTCAGGCACCGATCTTCCATGTCAATGGTGATGATCCTGAAGCAGTATTGTTTGTTTCTCAATTGGCACATGATTTCCGTCACACATTCCGTAAAGATGTTGTGATTGACATGTTCTGTTACCGTCGTCGTGGACACAACGAAGCAGATGAGCCAGCAGCAACTCAACCGATGATGTATCAAGTTATTAGCAAAAAGCCGACGACCCGTACGCTTTATGCTGACCAATTGGTACAAGAAAAAGTATTAGACCGTGCATCTGCTGATGCGATGGTTGAAAAATACCGTGAAGATCTTGAAGCAGGAAATCACGTTGCGAATGCATTGGTGCTTGAGCCAAACAAAAAAATGTTTGTTGATTGGACACCATACCTTGGTCATGACTATACCGATGATTGGGATACAACATTCCCGATTGAGCGTTTAAAAGAACTTGGTACAAAAATGCGTGAGCTTCCAGAAGGCTTCGTGATGCAACGCCAAGTTTCAAAAGTGATTGATGATCGCTTTAAAATGCAAACAGGTGAAATGCCACTCAACTGGGGTGCAGCAGAAACTCTAGCATATGCTTCTATTCTTGATGATGGTTATTTGGTTCGTTTGACAGGTGAAGACGTTGGTCGTGGTACATTCTCACACCGACATGCAAAACTACATAACCAAGTTGATGGTTCTGTTTACATCCCACTTTGTCATATCAAAGAAAATCAACCACGTACTGCAATTTATGACTCTTTATTGTCTGAAATGGCGGTTCTTGCATTCGAATATGGTTATGCAACAACATTGCCAAAAAGCTTAGTGATTTGGGAAGCTCAGTTCGGTGACTTTGCAAACTGTGCGCAAGTGGTAATTGACCAATTTATCTCATCTGGTGAAACCAAATGGGAGCGTGTTTGTGGTTTAACACTTCTTCTTCCACATGGTTTCGAAGGTCAAGGTCCAGAGCATTCATCTGCACGTCTTGAACGTTTCTTACAGTTATGTGCTGAAGAAAACATGCAAGTGATTACACCAACAACACCTGCACAGATTTTCCATGCAATGCGTCGTCAAGCGGTACGTCCAATCCGTAAACCGTTGATTGTGACTTCGCCTAAATCATTGCTTCGTCACAAACTTGCAACATCTACTTTAGATGAGCTTGCAACTGGTACGTTCCAGACTGTGATTGATGAAGTGGATCAAATCAACAAACAAGATGTAACACGTGTTGTACTTTGTGGTGGTAAAGTTTATTACGACTTACTTGAAAAACGTCGTGAAGAAAACTTGAACATTGCAGTTGTACGTGTTGAACAGTTATATCCGTACCCAGAAAAACGTCTTGCAGAAGTTCTTGCGACATATCCAAACGTGAAAGAACTCGTTTGGTGTCAAGAAGAACCGAAAAACCAAGGCGCATGGTTGTTCATTGCTCCTCGTTTATATGAAGGTGTAATGAAATCTGGTCTACAAGTTCAAATTAGCTATGCAGGACGCGAAGCTTCAGCTGCACCTGCATGTGGCTCACCATATTTGCATGCAAAACAACAAGCTCAGCTCGTAAATGACGCTTTAGCGATCGTGGCTGATCAATCAGGAGAATCTAAATAATGGCAACCGAAATTAAAGCACCTGTGTTCCCAGAGTCAGTTGCTGACGGAACAATCGCAACTTGGCACAAACAACCAGGTGAAGCAGTATCACGTGATGAAGTGATCTGTGATATTGAAACGGATAAAGTTGTTTTAGAAGTTGTTGCTCCTGCTGATGGTTCTATTTCTGCAATCATCAAAAATGAAGGTGATACAGTTCTTTCTGCTGAAGTAATCGCAACATTTGAAGAAGGTGCAGTTTCTGGTGCAGCTCAAACTCAAGCAGTTCAATCTGAAGAGAAAGTTGAGCAAGCTGCTGCACAAACTCAAGCAGGTAATGCACCTGTTGTTGAGCGTGCTCAAGTGCAAGATCAAGCACCTGCAGTACGTAAAGCACTTACTGAAACAGGTATTGCTGCTGCAGATGTTGATGGTACTGGTCGTGGTGGTCGCATCACCAAAGAAGATGTTGCCAATCATCAAACTAAACCAGCTGCTGCACCTGCAATCCCATTGAGTGTTGCTGTAGGTGAGCGTATCGAGAAACGTGTTCCAATGACGCGTTTACGTAAACGTGTTGCTGAGCGCCTTCTTGCTGCAACTCAGCAAACTGCAATGTTGACTACGTTTAACGAAGTGAACATGAAGCCAATCATGGAAATGCGTAAGCAATACAAAGATGCTTTCGAAAAACGTCATGGTGCACGTCTAGGCTTTATGTCATTCTTCGTTAAAGCGTGTACTGAAGCGCTTAAACGTTATCCAGCTGTAAATGCATCAATTGATGGCGATGACATCATCTATCATGGTTATTATGATATCGGTGTTGCGGTTTCTTCTGATCGTGGTCTTGTTGTTCCAGTTCTTCGTGATACTGACCGCATGAACTATGCTGAAGTTGAATCTGGTATTGGTGCATATGCTGCTAAAGCACGTGAAGGTAAATTGTCTATCGAAGAAATGACTGGTGGTACGTTCACAATTACCAACGGTGGTACTTTCGGTTCATTACTTTCAACGCCTATTTTGAACCAACCACAAACTGCAATCTTAGGTATGCACAAGATCCAAGAGCGTCCTATGGCAGTGAATGGTCAAGTTGAAATTCTTCCAATGATGTATTTAGCGCTTTCTTATGACCATCGTATGATTGATGGTAAAGAAGCTGTTGGTTTCTTGGTAACGGTTAAAGAGTTACTTGAAGAGCCAGCTAAACTTATCCTTGACCTTTAATTCTTTAGAATAACATCACAAGCTTAGGGCGATCCTCTAGGCTTGTTCTTGGAGATAAGCATGTCTCAACAGTTTGATCTTGTTGTAATCGGCGGTGGACCAGGTGGTTATGAAGCAGCAATTCGCGCTGCACAACTTGGTTTTAAAGTTGCGTGTATCGAAAAACGTGTACACAAAGGTAAGCCATCTTTAGGTGGTACTTGCTTGAACGTAGGATGTATTCCTTCTAAAGCATTATTAGATTCTTCACATCATTATGAAGACACACTTCATGGCTTAGATGTACACGGAATCTCAGTTGAAAATGTACAACTTGATCTTCAAAAGCTTCTTGCTCGTAAAGACAAAGTTGTTGACAATTTAACTGGCGGTGTTGCTCAGCTCCTTAAAGGAAATGGCATCGAATGGTTACAAGGTACTGGTAAATTACTTGCGGGTAAAAAAGTTGAATTTACACCATTAGAAGGTGGTGACGTTCAAGTTTTAGAGCCTAAATATGTGATTCTTGCGACTGGTTCTGTTCCTGTAAATATTCCAGTTGCAAAAGTAGATGAAGACTTAATTGTTGACTCTACTGGTGCACTTGAATTCCAAGAAGTACCTAAGCGTTTAGGTGTGATTGGTGCTGGTGTAATTGGTCTAGAACTTGGTTCAGTATGGCGTCGTCTGGGTTCTGAAGTTGTTGTGTTTGAAGCATTAGATACATTTTTACCAATGGCGGACAAAGCTTTGGCAAAAGATTATCAAAAACTTTTAACGAAACAAGGTTTAGATATTCGTATTGGCGCTAAGGTTTCTGGTACTGAAATCAACGGTCGTGAAGTGACTGTTCAGTACAACCAAGCTGGTGAAGATAAAACTCAAACTTTTGACAAATTGATTGTTTGTGTAGGTCGTAAAGCATATGCAGAAGGTTTGTTGGCTGAAGATTCAGGCATTAAATTGACTGAGCGTGGTTTGGTTGAAGTAAACGATTGGTGTGCAACATCTGTTGATGGTGTATATGCGATTGGTGACTTGGTGCGTGGTCCAATGCTTGCACATAAAGCAATGGAAGAAGGTGTAATGGCTGTTGAGCGAATGCACGGTCATGCTGCACAAGTAAACTATGACACCATTATTTCTGTGATCTATACACATCCTGAAGCGGCTTGGGTAGGTTTAACTGAAGAACAGGCTAAAGAAAAAGGTCACGAAGTTAAAACTGGTCAATTCCCGTTTGCTGTGAATGGTCGTGCTTTAGCTGCGAATGAATCAGCAGGTTTTGTGAAATTCGTTGCGGATGCTAAAACAGATCGTTTATTGGGTATGCATATCATCGGTCCTGGCGCTTCAGACATCGTACACCAAGGTATGATTGCGCTTGAGTTTGTATCTTCTGTAGAAGATTTACAATTGATGACTTTCGGTCACCCAACATATTCAGAAGTCGTTCACGAAGCTGCTCTTGCAGTTGATGGTCGTGCGATTCACGCCATCCAACGTAAACGTAAATAAAACAAAAAAGAGCGGTTTCGACCGCTCTTTTTACTTTTGATGGTTGTTTTTAATTGAATAATCATCTAAGAATACAACAACAATTTTTAATAAATGCCAATAGTTATTGTGATGGAAGTCTAGGTATTGGTGTGTCATAACAATGTGAAAAGTAGTAAAAGGTAAAAGATGAATCTACATGAGTATCAAGCGAAAGCGCTGTTGAAAAAATATGGTATGCCAGTTCAAGAAGGCATTTTAATCACTACTCCAGAAGAAGCATCAGCAGCATTTGACCAGATTAGTGGCAAATTCGCGGTGATGAAAGCCCAAGTTCATGCAGGTGGCCGTGGTAAAGCGGGTGGTGTGAAAGTTGTTAAATCAAAAGAAGAAGCGGCTGAATACGCAAAAAATCTATTAGGTACGCGATTAGTTACCTATCAAACAGATGCAAATGGTCAGCCTGTAAATAGTATTCTTGTTTGTGAAGATGTATACCCAGTAGAGCGTGAATTGTACCTCGGTGCAGTTGTTGATCGTTCTAGTCGTCGCGTGACCTTTATGGCATCGACTGAGGGTGGTGTGGAAATTGAAAAAGTTGCAGAAGAAACACCAGAAAAAATTATTAAAGTTGAAGTTGATCCATTGGTAGGTTTATTGCCTTTCCAAGCACGTGATGTTGGCTTCCAGTTGGGTCTTAAAGACAAACAAATCAATCAGTTTGTAACGATTATGACGGGTGCATATAAAGCATTTGTTGAAAATGATTTTGCATTGTTTGAAATTAACCCACTTTCAGTTCGTGAAAATGGTGAAATTTTGTGTGTAGATGCAAAAGTTGGCATCGATTCAAATGCGTTATATCGTTTACCTGAGATTGCTGCAATGCGCGACAAATCTCAAGAAAATGAACGTGAGCTAAAAGCATCTGAGTTTGATCTAAACTATGTCGCATTGGAAGGTAACATTGGTTGTATGGTGAATGGTGCAGGTCTTGCGATGGCGACCATGGACATTATCAAACTGTACGGTGGTCAGCCTGCTAACTTCCTTGATGTGGGTGGTGGTGCAACGAAAGATCGTGTTATTGAAGCTTTCAAAATTATTCTTTCAGATAGTTCAGTACAAGGTGTATTGATCAATATCTTCGGTGGTATTGTTCGTTGTGACATGATTGCTGAAGCGATTATTGCAGCGGTTCAAGAAGTAAATGTGACTGTGCCTGTGGTTGTTCGTTTAGAAGGGAACAATGCAGAGTTAGGTGCAAAATTACTTGATGAATCAGGTTTAAAATTAATTTCTGCAAACGGTTTAGCCGATGCGGCAGAAAAAGTTGTTGCTGCAGTGAAAGCGTAAGGAGTATCAATCATGAGCGTATTAGTAAATAAAGACACAAAAGTATTGGTACAAGGCTTTACGGGTAAAAATGGTACATTCCATTCTGAGCAATCAATTGCATACGGCACAAAAGTTGTTGGTGGTGTAACACCAGGTAAAGGTGGTCAAACGCATATCGGTTTGCCTGTATTTAATACGATGCGTGAAGCAGTAAAAGAGACAGGTGCTAATGCAACCTCGATCTATGTTCCAGCTCCATTTGTATTGGACTCAATCGTTGAAGCGATTGATTCAGGTATTGAATTGATCGTTGTGATCACTGAAGGCGTACCGACTTTAGACATGCTTAAAGCAAAACGTTACCTTGAAACTTATGGTAATAATGCACGTTTAATCGGTCCTAACTGTCCAGGGATTATCACACCGGGTGAATGTAAGATTGGGATCATGCCAGGTCATATCCATCAGCCAGGTAAAATCGGGATTATTTCACGTTCTGGTACATTGACTTATGAAGCAGTTGCTCAAACAACTAAACTTGGTCTAGGTCAGTCGACTTGTATCGGTATCGGTGGTGATCCAATTCCGGGTATGAACCAAATTGACTGCTTAAAACTTTTCCAAGAAGATCCACAAACTGAAGCAATCATCATGATTGGTGAGATTGGTGGTTCTGCGGAAGAAGAAGCTGCTGAGTATATCCAGTCAAATGTCACTAAACCAGTGGTGGGTTATATCGCTGGTGTTACTGCACCTAAGGGTAAACGTATGGGACATGCTGGTGCGATTATCTCTGGTGGTAAAGGTACTGCTGAAGAGAAATTCGCTGCATTTGAAAAAGCAGGCATGGCATATACGCGCAGTCCTGCTGAACTCGGTTCAACAATGCTTGATGTATTGAAAAAGAAAGGTTTGGCTTAATCCCAGTATTTCAAAAATGATCTAAAAATGAGAGCCTTAAGGCTCTCATTTTTGTTTTAACTATTTATTATATTTGCTTCAATCTTCGCTATATCATTAACCTTTGACTAAGCCACCGTCAACGATGAGGTTTTGTCCTGTCACTGCTCTAGACCAAGGCGATAAAAATAACAATATTGCATCTGCAAACTGCTCAGGAGTTGTGACTTCTTGTAATGGTGTCGATGCAGCAATTAAGTCAAAAACTTGATCTGGTGTTGCACTACTGGCATCAGTCTTACGTAATAGACCACCTGAAAGCATATTGACATTGATTCCATACTGCCCAAGATCATGTGATGTTGTTCGAGTAAAAGCCAAAAGTGCTGCTTTCGCTGCTGTATAATCATGATATGGAACCACAGGATTTTGTACGAGGTTTGTTCCAATATTAATGATACGACCAAAATGATCTTTCTTCATATCTTCTAAGGCAGCTTGAGTTGTATTTAAAGCTGCTTTAACAGCACTATCTAATTGCTGTTGCATGCTATGCCAACTCAGCGCTTCGACTTTAGGACGTAAGTCTCCATCAAATTTAAAAGATAAAAGTGCATTATTAATGACTGAAGTAATGGCATGCCCATAATGCAATTTAGCTTTTTTGAACATCAAGTTCACTTGGTCTTCGTCAGTCACATCTGCTTTATAAATAAATACTTGTTCAGCATGTTCTCTGGAAAGTTGTTGTGCGGATTCTTCGCTATTGAAATAGTTTACAACAACTCTTGCACCTTCTCGTATTAAAGCATGAGTAATGGCAAGACCTAAGCCACGTGCACCACCCGTAACGAGAATAATTTGATCACGTATTTCCATGCGAATCATCCAGTGAATTGAAATGAGTTAGAGTTTAGCATTTTTATGCTAAGCATTTAAAATGGGTTAATCTTGTATAAATTTTAGTATTTTATTTTAAATATTAGCCTAAAGGCTTAGGCATTAGTTAAACAATGATTAACCTTTCATGATTGAAAAAGCTTCACCACTTTTAGAAATATCCTAAAAACTTCATTTTCAAAGAACAACAAAATTATAGATATAGGCGTCGAAATTCTTTTGCTCATCTGTGACAAGATGGTGGGTATAAGAAAGATGGATGTTTGGTTAAAAGTAAACTTATATTTTTTAGCATTTCATACTTAGAATATTTGAATTTAACCATTTATTTAATGTGTTATAGTTTGCATTAACTTTATATATTGTGTTCTATTTATTGTTAATAGTTGAATGTATTTTATAATGATGATTATTTAATTTAATAGATTGTTAAATTTGATAAAAACAATAAATAATAAGGTGTTGAAAAATATTGATTTAAATTATTTTATTTAATTTTTGATTAATTTTTTTTATAAAATCATTAGAAAACATGAGTATATGTTGTGACTTTTTATATTAGTTATTTTGTTTAGTGCGTTTTATATTTCAATAATAAAATACTAAAAAATAGTTCAATTCAATTAAGAGTGCTCTCAAAAACGTTGCAAATAAAAACATGAAATTCAAAACATTTAATGAAATTATAAAGGGAAAAAATTATGTTAAATATTCAAATAGTTTCTAAAGAAACTCATCAGGTTTTAGACTTAAAGGGCTCAACCGATGTGAAGTTGGTTGAAAATTCAGTTGTTATTATTAATGTGAAAAAAGAAGATATTGCATCAACAGAAAGAGTGGGAAATGCATTGGTCATTCTGTTAAAAAGTGGCGAGAAAATTTCAATTGAGAATTTTTTTGCTAGCCATTCAGATAATGACGTTGTTTTAAAAGATGACCAGAATAAATTATTTTTGTTGGAATTAAATCAGACACAAGATGTTTTAGAAACTGTAAACTATATTTCTATCAATGATATAGAACCACTTCTATATCATGATGCAAATATTGAGATTCTACCTTGGGTGATTGGTGGTGCTTTAGGTATAGGTGCTATTGCTGCTATAGCCAATAACGATTCATCCAGTGATAAAAAAAATGGAGATGTGACGCCACCCAATCAGCCTCTTGTTCATTCGACTAATGGTCGTTTAATTACAGGAACAGCAGAAGCAGGAAGTACAGTAAATATTACTGATAGTTCA